>JBIIRN010000243.1:0-3305 GCA_044341525.1 Sediminibacterium sp.
TTATTCCGGTGGCCCCGACTATCCCTGGTGGAAGTATATGAAACGGCCGGCTGTTAAGTACGAGGAGTTGAAATTCATCCAGGAACGCAGCCAGCTTTATGGTGCAGCTTGTTTCATTGTGAACAGATCGATTTCAGCCGATTACAAAGACAATATACTCAGTAACCTCAGTTTGTTTGGTGCATCGGAGGATTTCAACAAGATTCAGACCATTGACATCATTGAAGGTCGGTATCTTTCTGCTGCTGATTTTGAGCGGGGTTCTCCCATTGCAGTGATTGGTTATGAAGTGGCAGCAGAACTATATGGATCGCCGGAAAAGGCAGTTGGTAAAATGATTGGTTATAGCGGCAGGAAGCTGTTGGTCGAGGGCGTTATCAAAAAGCAGGGCCAAAGTATGTTAGATGGAATGGATTTCGATCATGCAGTTATCACTCCTTACCGCTATTTTGCAGGGCTCTATAACCCTGATAATAACAATCCTAATATCATGGTGCAGGCCAGCAAGGGAATAGCTACGGCAGCTCTGCAAGATGAATTGGTCGGCATCATGCGGCAAGTTCGCCGGCTGAGTCCCACCCAGGAAGATAATTTTACCTGCAACGACGTAGCCGTTTTTGCCGAGCAGATATCCAGCTTTTTTGGTCAGGTTTCCATGGGTGGCTGGGCCATTGCTGTGTTGAGTCTCATTGTGGGTGCTTTCGGTGTAGCGAATATCATGTTTGTTACAGTTAGAGAACGTACCAGCCAGATCGGACTGAAAAAAGCCCTCGGCGCGAAAAAACGTACTATTCTTACAGAGTTCTTGCTGGAAAGTGCCTTTCTCTGCATTATCGGGGGTTTGATCGGACTCGGTCTTGTTTGGGTACTCACCCTTATTTTAGGTGCATTTCTTCCTTTCCCTATTTTCATTGCCCCGAATATTATCATGCTGGCACTTGGCATCTGCGTCGTATTGGGGATTGGCTCCGGTATTATACCCGCTTCCATTGCGGCAAAGATGGATCCGGTGGTAGCCATCCGCACCAAATAATAGCTGCTGCAACTGTTGTACCTTCGTGACCGAATCGGTCCCCTCATGTCTGTTACTATCCTGGCCATTGAATCTTCCTGCGACGAAACAGCAGCTGCCATTGCTCAGGATGGACGTATTCTTTCCAATTACATAGCCAACCAAACCGTGCATGAACAATATGGCGGCGTCGTGCCTGAATTAGCCAGCAGGGCCCATTTGCAAAACATTGTTCCCGTTGTTCACCAGGCACTACAACAGGCTTACCCGAATCTATCACCCCATACTTCATTGCAACAGGTAGATGCCATTGCCTTTACTTCTGCACCCGGACTTATCGGAAGCTTACTGGTTGGAGCTCAGTTTGCAAAATCAATCGCTCTTTCCCTCAATAAACCTTTACTCGCCGTGCATCACATGCAGGCACATGTGTTGGCCAACCTGCTCAGTGAAAATCCTCCCTCCTTTCCTTTCATTTGTCTCACGGTGAGTGGTGGGCACACCCAGTTGGTGCTGGCCAAAGCACCCCTGCAGCTCGAGATCATTGGTGAAACCATCGATGATGCCGCCGGAGAAGCATTTGATAAAATTGCCAAGCTGCTGGGCCTGCCTTATCCCGGTGGGCCGCTCGTCGATAAATATGCGAAAGAGGGCAACCCCCATGCTTTTGCCTTTGCTCAGCCCAGGGTACCCGAACTAAATTTTTCGTTCAGTGGATTGAAAACTTCAGTGCTGTATTTTTTACAAAAACAACCAAAAGGCTTCATTGAAGCGAACCTTTCTGATCTCTGTGCATCGGTTCAGTATACCATCGTCAGCATGTTGATGCGTAATTTAAAAAAAGCAGTGGAACAAACAGGGGTGAAGGAAGTATGTATTGCCGGGGGGGTGAGCGCCAATAGCGGTTTGAGAAACGCTTTACAAACTACCGGTGAAAAATTGGGATGGCGGACACATATTCCCGATTTTGCCTATTGCACCGATAATGCAGCGATGATTGCGATAACGGGCTATTATCAATTTAAGGCAGGACAAACCGTTTCATTGGATACGCCTGTGCAGGCCGTCAGTAATTGGTCAGGAAGTTGACTTCATCAGGTATAGATCTTCCATTTTTCCATTTTGATCTTTTCCGTGGGGTTCATCATGTAGGATACCAGACTATTATTTTTAAGTATTTCTACTACGCGAAATCCCCGGTAGGGAGTCCCCCAGTTGCCACCCACATGGGCATCAAAAATATAGGGGATGGCAGCTTCTGTTCGTATTCCATCCTGGTCATGTTCATGTCCATGAAAAACGGCCCTGATATTGGGATAACGACGCACCAGGTTAAAAAATTCAGGGGTATCAATCGAATTGCTGGTCCAGGGTGCCTGTGGAATGTGCAGGAACAAAAAAACATGTTTGGCTTTAGCGGCTTTATCCAGTTGCTGCTTCAGCCAGTCCAAGTTCGGCGAGAGATATAATCCTTTTTCATTGCTGGTATCAGCGAGTATCAGAACAGATTGTGGAAGGGTTACAGTATGATTGAGGGGATAGCCAAAGGTGTCGAGCCAGAGTTTTTGTCCCACCTGGTCATGGTTACCACGGGTAACATACCAATCCATGCTTAATTGCATGAATTCATTTTTTAGCTGGGGCAGGAAGGAAGGGTCGTCGTGAATCAGGTCTCCGTTAAAAACGCAGAAGGAGAGGGGGAAATCGGCATGGAAGCGATTCAGTTGTTTGAGGATGGTTTGGGTCATTTCCCGGTAAGAAGTATTGGGTTGGCCATAGTGGATGTCGGAAGCTACAGCAAAACGCCAAAGAACATCATTCTGCAGGTCCGCTACTTCTTGTCCCGTCAGTCTCTGCAGGGGTCCACCCATCACGGCGAGGGTAGCCAAAGATATTTGTTGGATAAATCGACGGCGGGAGAGTTCTCCACCCAATTTTTTTTCTTGCATAGGTTTTGGATATGGGGATAAAGTTACCAACTTTTTCCTAATGCGTTTTTTCCCCGGAAACTGAATTTACCCCCTCAATTCAGTGGCTATGACGTACTTTTGCGGCCAAATCAGCGGATTGCTATGATTAGTGTAAAAAATGTCACCCTGGCCTTTGGGAAACGGGTCTTGTTCGATGAAGTCAACATCAATTTTGTCAAAGGGAATTGTTATGGGGTTATTGGAGCGAATGGGGCCGGAAAATCTACTTTCCTGAAGATCCTCAGTGGGGAGATTGAACCCAATAAGGGTACGGTTGAAATTACACCCGGTGAGCGAATGGCAGTACTGAAGCAAAATCACTT
>JBIIRN010000284.1:0-2783 GCA_044341525.1 Sediminibacterium sp.
ATTTGATGAGACGACAGTATTGAATACAGTATTAATGGGTCACCAGCGCTTGTGGAAAGTGATGCACGAAAAAGATGCCATCTATGCCAAGGAAGATTTTACGGAAGAAGACGGCATGAAAGCAGGTGAGTTGGAAGCCGAATTTGGAGAAATGGGTGGATATGAAGCAGAGAGCAACGCCGGCAGTCTCCTGAGCAGTCTCGGTGTGGGTGAAAATATGCACCAGAGTCTGATGCAAGACATTCCCTCCAATTACAAAGTAAGGGTGTTGTTGGCGCAGGCACTGTTTGGAAATCCTGATATTTTGTTGTTGGATGAACCTACCAACGGTCTCGATATTGAGACAATTGGCTGGCTGGAGAATTTCCTGGCAGATTATGAAAACATTGTATTGGTGGTGAGTCACGACCGTCACTTCCTCGATTCAGTGTGTACGCACGTTGCTGATGTCGATAGAAGTAAGATCAAAGTATTCACCGGTAACTATACTTTCTGGTATGAATCTTCACAGTTGATCAGTCGCCAGATCAGTGATAAGAATAAGAAGAATGAGGAGAAGCGGAAGGAGTTACTTGACTTCATCGCCCGGTTCTCTGCGAATGCTTCGAAGAGTAAGCAGGCAACTTCCAGAAAGAAGGCCCTTGAAAAGCTGGTGATAGAAGAAATCCAGCCGTCAAACAGAAAATATCCCGGTATTATTTTCCAGCCCTTGCGGGAAGTTGGCAACCAGATTTTGAATGTGGAGCAGCTGAGTAAGCGCACGAGTGACCGGGTATTGTTTGATAAGGTAAACTTTAGCATCAACAAAGGGGACAAGATTGCTTTTCTGAGTCGAGATCCGCTGGCGGTGACCCAGTTTTTTGAAATCATCAACGGGCAATCAACTGCTGATGCAGGAAAGTTTGAGTGGGGAACCACCATAACAAAGGCCTATTTACCTCTTGAGAACCAGGAATTTTTTCAGGACCCCTTGAGTTTGATGGATTGGCTGCGTCAGTTTGTGCCTTCACATGTTACGGATGCCGATGAGCCATTTATCCGAGGGTTTTTGGGAAAGATGTTGTTCAGTGGGGATGATGTGCAGAAGAAAACCAACGTACTGAGTGGGGGTGAGAAAGTGCGCTGTATGATCAGCCGCATGATGTTACAAAATCCCAATCTGGTTATTCTCGATCAGCCGACCAATCACCTTGATCTGGAAAGTATCCAGAGTTTCAACGAAGGATGCCAGACATTCCCCGGAGTCGTTTTAATCACCTCGCACGACCATACTTTCATTCAAACAGTGGCGAACCGCATCATAGAGCTCACGCCCAAGGGCATCATCGACCGCCTCACTACTTTCGATGAATACATGGAAGATAAGCGGGTGCAGGAGATCAGGATGGAATATTATAGCTGATCCGGGTGAATCAGGTCTGTTCACACTATAAAAAAGTAGTGTTCAAATCTTCCGGTCCTTGTATCAGTGCCTTGCTATACTTTTGAAAGGAATAATCTCTTTCTCATGCTGACACCTGAAAACTACCTGGAAGTTCATTATATCCGTCGCAGCAACTGGCTGCGGGCTGCCGTTTTGGGTGCCAACGACGGCATCATTTCCATTGCAAGTCTGGCCATCGGTGTTGCTTCCGCGGGTACCACCCGCGAACCCATTCTACTGGCCACCGTAGCGGGTCTCGTGGCAGGAGCCCTCTCCATGGCAGCCGGAGAATACGTCTCCGTTAGCTCGCAAACCGATATCGAGACAGCAGATATCGAAAGAGAAAAAAAAGAATTAGCAGATGACCCTGCAGCCGAAGAAAATATATTGGCACAGATCTACGAAAAGAGAGGACTAACCCCTACTACAGCAAAACAAGTAGCAAGAGAACTAACCCAGGCCGATGCTTTAGGAACCCATATCCGAGATGAATTGGGCATCAATGAAGTCAGCCAGGCCAAACCCATTCAGGCCGCATTGGCATCCGGTGGGGCTTTTACCGCCGGCGGATTACTGCCCCTGGCTGTCACCCTCCTGGCCCCTGTTGCCGGTATGGAATATTACCTCTATGGATTTACTATTCTTGCCCTGGTTCTGCTCGGTATCCTGTCTGCCAAAACCGGCGGTTCTTCGATCCGTAAAGCCATCCTGCGAATCGTTATTTGGGGGTCAATTGCTATGGGACTATCAGCCGGGGTGGGCTACCTGTTTGGGGTAAGTGTTTAACATCCAACCAGCACTGATAATCAATAGTTGCTGTTAGCAGACCTGTTTATATCTCCCTCAAAAAATCCCGAAATGTCAATAAAAGGGCAGCAGGAGAATCATTTTCAACAAAATCAGGAAAACAGGACTATTATTTCCTGAAATTTCCTTACCTTTGCCCTCCGAAAAATTCGGAATAAAAATCAAGTGTCATGGCCAGAGTATGTCAGGTAACCGGAAAAAAGCCCATCGTAGGTAATTCGGTTTCCCATTCCAACATCAAAACCAAGCGCCGCTTCCTGCCCAACTTGCAGAAAAAGCGCCTTTATTTCGCTGAAGAAGATCGCTGGGTAACCCTCAAATTATCAGCCGATGCCCTGAGAACCATTAACAAAAATGGCCTCGCAACTGTCATCAAAGGCATGCGGGCTGAAGGCATCAAAATCTAATTAACCCCTCAATCTACATCAGCATGGCAAAGAAAGGAAACAGGGTTCAGGTGATTCTCGAATGTACCGAGCACAAAACAACCGGCCTCCCCGGTACCAGCCGCTACATTACCACCAAAAATAAAAAGAACACCCCCGAGCGCATC
>JBIIRN010000290.1:0-2709 GCA_044341525.1 Sediminibacterium sp.
GTTCATAAGGAAATCAAATAATCATGGCAAAAGCAGCTAAAACGGCGATCAAGACCAAAGACCAGAAGGCAGCAGCCGAAGCAAAGAACTGGACCAAAGTAATCAAATCGGTGAGAAGTCCGAAAACAGGTGCGTACACCTTTAAGGAAGCCATCGTACACAAAGACAAAATCAAAGATTTCCTGGCCGAGAAATAATCGCCGGAATCATTCATCTTTATACAAAAGCTTTCCAGTTCACCGGAAGGCTTTTGATGTTTTAGAACACCATTCATCCATGAGCTTTTTCAACAAACTCTTCGGTAAAAAAGAAAAGGAAACCCTGAATCAGGGAATGCAAGCTACGCGCGAAGGCTTCCTGGCGCGCATTGGTAAAGTACTGCTGGGTAAGGGAAAAGTGGATGAAGAAGTTTTGAATCGGCTGGAAGAAGCCCTGATTACCGCAGACGTGGGCGTTGATACCACTCTCGCCATCATGGAGGAAGTTGAGAAACGGGTGCGTCGGGACAAATACACTGATACCAGTGAACTCAATCAGATTCTCCAGGAATCCATCAGTTCCATGCTGGTTGATGCACCCGCTGATGCCCTGGCAGGATATACCCTGCCGGAAGATAAAAAACCCTATGTTTTACTGGTAGTAGGTGTGAATGGCGTGGGAAAAACGACCACGATTGGTAAGCTCTCTTATCAATATAAAAATGCCGGCTATCAGGTCATGCTCGGTGCTGCTGATACTTTCCGCGCCGCGGCCGTAGACCAACTGACCATTTGGAGCGAAAGGGTAGGCGTTCCCATCGTCAAACAACCTACCGGCGCCGACCCCAGTGCAGTCGCCTATGACACCGTCGCCAGTGCAGTGGCAAAAAAATCTGACCTCGTAATTATCGATACCGCAGGTCGATTGCACAACAAACAACACCTGATGGATGAGCTGACAAAAATCAAGCGCTCCATTGGAAAAGTTATTCCCGGTGCACCCCATGATGTTTTGTTGGTACTCGATGGTTCTACCGGACAAAATGCGCTGGAGCAGGCAAGACATTTTACTGCTGCCACACAGGTTACTGCATTGGCCATTACCAAACTAGATGGAACCGCACGTGGTGGCGTCGTCCTCGCCATCTCTCATCAATTCAAAATCCCGGTAAAATACATTGGAGTGGGAGAGAAGATAGAAGATCTCTTGCCCTTCGATAAACAGGCATTTGTTCAGAGTCTGTTCTCCCTGAATGAAAATGCAGGCTAAATCTTAACGCAAAACATAGCGGATGCCAATTCCGCCCCAGCCCCCTTCAAAATACTGATACCCGATAATATTGAACGACGGCTGCCAGTCCAGACTAATATTCAACGGCGCATTCCTCAGCTTATAGTCCAGTCCGATAATTCCATCAATACCAATGGCAATACCTGATTCTCGGGTGGGATAACGTGTTCTCCAATTATCACTCCAAATACCCCAATGTGCACCGCCACCAATGAACCAGTTCAGTCCGGGCACTTCCGGTGTCAGGGGAAAATATTTTTCATATAACCCGGTAAGTCGGAAACCTTCGGATGACATATACAACAAGGCCTCGGCTTTGGAACCGGCATCCCATTTCCACTTATAGGAAACGGCACCGGGGAACATTTTTAATCCGATAGATCTTTCATACGAATGACCGGAAACATCGGATACCGATGTGGACTGTGCCATGAGTTCTACTGTCATAAAAACTGCCAGTAATAAGATTAGAGAGGATTTCATGAGGGTCTGCGGTTTAATTCCATTTAGCAAAATAAACAAATCGGGTCGGAAAGGAATCGTTAATTTCTCTCTCCCAATTGCTTTGTATATTTGAAGTATCATGCATAGCTTCCAACAACTGGTCAAAGAATTCGGTGAATATTTTTCAGTGAGGCATTTCCCTGCCAAACCTGCCACCTTATATGAACCCGGTGAATACTTCCTTTCCTGGGGAGGCAAGCGTATTCGCCCGGTACTTTGTCTGATGGGCCAGGAACTTTTCAGTGAATTGACGGAAGATGCCTGGCATGCTGCGACAGCTATTGAACTGTTCCACAATTTTACCCTTATCCACGATGATATGATGGATGAAGCAGCTCTTCGCAGGGGAAATGAAACAGTACATAAAAAATATGGTACAAATACGGCCCTGCTCGCAGGGGATGTTATGTTGATACAGGCCTATGATTACCTCAGTCGCGTTCATCACCGGCAATTGCCTGCATTGCTGCATCTCTTTAACCGAACAGCGCGGGAAGTATGTGAGGGACAGCAACTCGACATCGATTTTGAACGATCTGAAGATGTACAACTTGATGCCTATATCCACATGATTACCCTGAAGACTTCGGTATTGCTCGCAGCCAGTCTTCAAATGGGTGCCATGCTCGGCGGGGCCAGTGAAGGTAATTGCGAACACCTGTATGCGTTTGGCAAGAACCTGGGTATAGCTTTTCAGATTCAGGATGATTACCTGGATGCCTTTGGTGATCCGGATAAGTTTGGGAAGGAAGTCGGCGGAGATATCCGGCAGAATAAAAAAACATTTCTGCTCCTGCACGCCCTGGAAGTTGCTACCATTCAGCAAAAGAATGAATTGAAAGATCTGATGCAGCAAAACCCGGCCGATAAAGTGGCACGCGTTCTGGATATATTCCGCGCCTGCGGGGTTGAAGCCTGGGCCGGCGAACTGAAAGA
>JBIIRN010000068.1:0-8735 GCA_044341525.1 Sediminibacterium sp.
TTCGAAATACAACTGGTAGTTAAATAACTCCAGACATTTAAGACGAGAGCAAGTCTTGGAAATTGAGTGAAGTCCTCCGCCGGCGTAACCCTGCTCATGCTAAAAAGCAACTACCCTCGCCGACTCGGTGGCCAGTTTTACCAGCACCTTAGTCAACGCAAAACAGCCGGCCTCCCTTTGATGTCGTCTTCTGTTAGATTTCAGGGCTTGATGAATGACAAGAAACTATGAAATCGCTCACCTAGCTAAATACGAAAAGAAGAGACGAATAACCCCATCCCTTCTTACAATAGCTCTTACTACATAGTACTATTTCCTTCTTCCAAAAATCATTTTCGTATATTGTTGTATGAAAAAGGCGATTGTATTCATCGGACTTTTGCTGCTCATTTTTTTTGAGTTGCTGCGGGTATACCTGATCATGCCTTTACCGGGCAGCCAGCGAATGAACTCTATCGAACTGGCTTATTGGTTAGGATCTAATCAAACTATTATTCGCATCGCCCTTGGGTTACTGTTGGCTTATCCATTGGTGCAGCTGCTGCGCCACGGATCTAAAACGCAGAAGATCATTACCTTGCTGCTATTGGTTATTTATGGGGTGGTCGCCTATCTTTTCAACTTCAAAATGGAAGCGGATAAAATGTTTTACCAGCCCAAGCTGGTACGAATGGCCACAATCGAAAGTAATCGAGTAGGTGAAGATAAACTTATCCTTGGTGTTGAAATGAATGGCACTGCGCGCGCCTACCCTATTCAGCAAATTGGTTATCACCACCAAGTACGAGATACCATCGGCGCAATTCATCTCATGGTTACTTATTGCACCGTTTGCCGCACCGGCCGCGTATTCAGTCCGGTTGTCAATGGCCGCGTCGAAAACTTCCGCTTGGTCGGAATGGATCATTTCAATGCGATGTTCGAAGATGCAAGCACTAAAAGCTGGTGGCGACAGTCTACCGGAGAATGTGTTGCCGGACCGCTGCGGGGGCAACGACTGATTGAGATACCCTCTCGTCAGGTTTCGTTGGGTGCATGGAAAAAAGCACATACCAACACATTGATATTACAACCCGACAGTAATTATAAGGAGCCCATCGAAAAAATGGCTTCCTATGAATCCGGAAAATCAAAAAGTCAACTGACTAAAAGAGATAGTTTGTCCTGGCAGGAGAAATCCTGGGTACTGGGAATTAGCACAGCAACAGCTGCCCGTTGTTATGACTGGAACGAACTGGTGAAGAAACGTGAGATCAAAGATTCCCTGCCAAACTTGCCGCTCATCATCGTACTTGAAAATGATGCGATTTCTTTTCATGTGTATGAACGCCGTTTAAATAATCAATCGTTACAACTGGTGCGCAAGGCAGAGGGCATATATGATGTAGCCAGTGGTACACTTTGGAATTTCGATGGAATAGGTATCAGCGGTGCCCTGAAATCTGACACGCTGAGGAGAATTCCCTGTTATCAGGAATACCTCCATTCCTGGGAGTATTTTCATCCCGGCAGCAAGCGCTTCCACATAAATAAATAGTTGTTTTTGCGATTAATAATCAACCGCACCCTACTAAACCACTATTGTTGATCAATACAGCGAATGGTGACTTTTTCTAATTGAGATAATACCCCCGGCAAAACAAACGGTGTTCGCTGAAAAAAGAAAATAGTAATCAGTCGTCGCTTTCGATCAACCATATAGGCAGTATTAAAAGCACCACCCCAAAAAAATGTACCTGGAGAAGCCCCATTAATTTTTTGTCCGGCGGCACTAGTTAAACCCACCCCTAACCCAAAATTATTTAAAGAAGGTACCCCACCAAAGATAAACGTCTTATTCCCAAGCTGGTTACTCCAGAATTGTTCGAGCATTTCTTTTCCGATTATACGCCGCCCGCCTACTTCACCTTCCTCTAAAAGACAAATCAGAAATTTCCCAAGATCTGAAACAGTTGATACCAGCCCGCCAATCGCAGAATAATACTTGCTGTTTTGTAACAAAGGATAATCTATATTGAACAGGGGTGTTGAAAACTCCTCCAGTTGATTCTTTGCATTCCGATAAGACATCTTAACAAGTCGATCTGATTTATGTCGTGGCAAATAGAAATAAGTGTCCTTCATTCCGAGTGGCCTGAAGATGTTTTTTCGCAAATAAATATCCAGTGAAGTAGCAGAAATTATCTCAATCAATCTCCCCAATACATTTGTACTTAGTCCATAGCTGAATCTTTCCCCGGGCTGGTGCATAAGTGGCATGGCAGCAATTTGGTCTACTTCTTCTGCTAAGGTGCTAAACTTGGGTGACAGGGAATTGTCTAATCCATATCGGGTAAACAAAGAACGTCGCATCGGATACTCATCTGGAGATGCAATACCTGATTGATGAGTCAACAGGTCACGAATGGTGACAGAGCGTCTCTTTGGTATGAGATGAAAGGTGTCAGCATTCGCTTGAATTACCTGCTGATTTGTAAAGGCAGGCAGGTATTGTTCAATTGGGTCATCCAGTCTTATAAGTCCATTTTCTACTAACTGTAACACCGCAATGGATATAATAATTTTTGTGTTGGATGCTATCCGAAAAATGTTGTTCTCCCGCATAACAGCCTGCCGGCCGGGGTCAGCCCAACCATACGCTTTATTTAAAATGACCTTGTTTTTATGGTAGACAAATGCTACGCCGCCGGAAATTTGCTGACGAGTGATTTGCTCCTCAATCAACGTATCAATAACTGAACATACTTGCGAACTCAGCGAGGAGTGGCATGAAGCTGAAACAAAAATCAGCAGCAATGTTTTTTTAAACCACATGAATTATATATTGAATGAAAAAAATTAGGACGGCCCCATTCCTTCTTTAGTTTAACCGGAACCAGCCCTCATAAGTTAAACTATTACTTAAATCAATTTTTTGCTTTCCGGTTATCTCATCATTTACTTTCCTTGTCATCAGAATATATTGATCTTTTTTGAGTAAGTGGTTGTTTACAAAAACACTGAACAAAACTTCTCGTTCCTCATAGAGCAGTATTTCAGTCTTCCAGTACTTACCTGTAAAATCTTTGATTCGGTATTTTCCTGCTCCATCTGTAAAAGATACCTGTACAAAGGTATCAAAACTTACTTCCACTATCAGTTCAACTCGCTGCATAGGCGGTTTTCTGATTGTTTCCTTAAAAAAAATCAGGTGCCGGAGGTCTTTTAGTATCTCGCTCAGCCAGAACATGAATAGTAATGAAAAATAAATTTCATCAACTACACGAACAGCTCTGTTACTATAAAATGAATTTTATATGATGATTTCGTTTCTGCCGATCTTTCGGCTCTTTATTGGGCCGGGTAATTAGTTGTTTTCTATATATCATCGAAATGCAGACAGCGAGTAAGTCCGTAATAACATGCTGGCATGAGAGAGACCACCTGCAAGTTGTTACCTACCAGATGTTGTTATAGTTATTCTGCTGAATTACTTAAATGCTTCCATTGCCGCTGTCGGGCGGCCACTGTTGTCAAAAGCACCCAGCAGATACCCCTGCCAGCCATTATAGCATTGTGGTTCCCAATAGAAAACGCCTAACCCTTTTTTACCGGGCAGCGAACGTGTTTTAGCAATTAAGTCAGTGATGAACTGTTTACAAACCAGCGGCTGATCAACAGCCATGCCAACTTCAGCTATGAGGATTTCCTTTCCATAGCGATTGATCATATCTTGCATATTGGCCAAACATTGTTCATTTTTGATGCTCCAGTCATTGACCGTCGGATACAACGACATGCCAATCACATCCCAGGTTACTCCGTTTTGGGTTAGTCCGTCAAATATCCAGCGAAATAAGCTGTTATCATACCCGTTGGAAATATGAATGATGACTTTGGTTTGAGGAAAAATCTCTTTGGTGGCTGTGCAACCGCTTTTTACGAGTGACGCGAATTGAGCCATGTTCCTACTGGCACGACCATCTTCCCAGAGAAGTCCGTCATTAATTTCATTGCCAACCTGCACCCATGTAGGCTCAACCTGGTTGTTTTTTAAAGCATTCAATACATCACGTGTGTGCGTGGCGAGTGCCCCCTGTAATTCCTGAAATGAGTGTGACTTCCAGGCCTCCGGCTTATTTTGTTTTCCCGGGTCAGCCCAGTAATCAGAATAATGAAAGTCGATTAAAATTTTCATGCCTTTGTTAGCAGCCCTCACAGCCTGATTAACTACATCCTGCTTATTGCACCATCCATTTACCGGGTTCACCCATACGCGCAACCGAATCGAGTTAATTCCCAATTGTTTCAAAAGATCAATACAATCTTGTTGCTCTCCATTGTTATTATAAAATTTTATGCCCTTTGATTCCATTTCACTCAGCCAACCAATATCTGCCCCTTTGGCAAATGAGTCTAGAACCGGGGAAGTCGCGTCTTCGCCCGATTTCTTATCACAATTACTCATCAGTAAGCTCAGTAGAACACTCAATAAAAGTTTTGGGTATGTCATCTGATTTTGATCGAGATTAATGTCATTAAAAAAGCGGCTCCCGTTGCCGGGAGCCGCATGAAGTTATAGTTTATAGCATATTAAACAATCCCTTAATTGCTAATCGTCACCGTCTGGTTGTTCTCATCCAGCACGACAGTATAGGTACCGGCAGTCGCAGGTGTCTTAAAGTTATTACCACCTTCCCAACGAATCTTTCTGGCGGTTCCTACTGCCTGACTGCCACCACTCGCATCTTCGTAGTCGAATGCACCCCAGGAATTACCGGCCAAAAACTTAATGTCCTTATTGGCGAGCAAACTAGCCGTGATTGACCAGCGCCCATTGCCGAGATATGTCATTTGCGGACTTGATCCCGGATCCCAGGCATTTACGCCGGAGATGCCATCCCCTACCAGACGCATTTCAGTGCCTGGAGAAATTTCGTATCGAACTTCATCCGGATTGCGGCCATTCCAAATCACCCGGTAACGACCGGCAGAATTAATATCGGGCATATTATCACCATTCACCTGCAAGAGAGAACCACTGCCACCACTTGATCCATAACTACGCGTATTGGTAACATTCAAATCTCCGTTGTTCCACTGGTTGTTGTCAATCAATTTCCAACCGCCGGTCGTGAACGTAGTTAAGCCCACAAATAAATTCGGCGCCGGATGCCCCATCGCAAAATTGGGGAAGGTATTTCCGGGATTCCAATCGGCACCGGTTGCGCCACCCACAAAGCCCATCCGGCCTTCGCGGATATCATATTTCAAACCGGTACGATCGATGGAAATTCGATACACTCCTGAAGTAGCAACAGTAAAGTTGGCACCTCCGGCAGATAGATTTCCACCGGAACCACCATAGTTAATATCCCAACTGCGACCCTGGGTGAATTTAAATTCAGCACCAGCGGGCAAATAGATATACATATAGTATAGATTATTCGCTGCACCTGAACGAAGGTCGCGAATGAATTCGGGTGCAGATCCCGGATCCCAGTTATTTCCATTACCGGTAGCACCCTGATAACTACCAGGCATGTAGAAGCGAAGAATCGGAACATAGGTTTGAATAGTCACTGCCACACTATTGGTCAACGAAGCAGCACCCTGTGCGGTCACCGCACGAATCCGGTATTCAATTCTTCCGGTGGTACCACCGGCAACCCCTTCCGTCAAAGCGGTTTCATTCATCTCACCCTGCGTAAGGGTCTTAGTCAACAGATTGTTTCCCATCGGAATTTCCTTCAGACTCGCGAAATTCTTACCCGCCGAGTCATACTGCAAAGTGTAGGTAATGGTACCGGTATATCCATTGAAAGGACGAGTCCAGGTGAATGCATTAGAGGGCTGTGAAGCATTATTCAGCGAAGTCGTAACAGAAGTGTTCTGGGAAGTGAGGGCTCCCGGATCATTGTAGGGGGTAACCCTTACTTTCACGACATTAGACTCATAGCGCTCGTTGTTGTTTCCATAAGAGGAGGCAACTTTTACATCCAGGTCATAGGGAGTTCCCAATGCAAAGCCATAATTCAAAAGGATGGCATTGAGTTCCTTCCCCAATAAAGAGAAGTTGCGCTTTCCAATCACCGTTCTGGTTACCTCGCGGGAGAAATTTCTACCCGTAGAGTCGATGGAAATAACATATTTAAAAGTAGACGTGTCGGCGGCATAGCCGGGATTAGACCAGCTAAATCCAATCACATCCTTGGTTGAATCGGCAGGAGTAGGCGCTGCAGAAGCCGCAGTAGAAGTTAAGGTAATCGCCTTGCCTCGCTCATAAAATGGCAAAGGTTCGATTTTGGTACAGGCTGCCACCATGATTGATCCTGTTACCAAGAGACCCAGTGCACGTTGTAATAAGTTTGTCATAACAGCATTTTTTTGGTTGTACAGGATTATAATTTGGTGAAAGTATATTTACCGGTCTTGAAACTTACGTTGATGCGATAATTACCCGCAACTCCCGGAGAAACAAAGTCACTGCCATCCGGCTTGAAATTGTCTCCATCAGGATTGTTACCCAATCCGGCTCCGGTGAACCCGTATTTATTGCTCCAGTTTCCATACACCGGCACAAACAGAAATCCCTGACTGGCCTTCATGTTCAGACTATTGATCTGAAACTCTGAACTGGAAATTTTAGTAAATTTTTGAGTCAACAATTCCGGGTCTCCACCGCCCATCCAGTTACCCGGGGTAGCAGCACCGGTGATATATAAATTAGTTGGCACCGGAAAGACAACATCCAGATAAGGAGTCACCGTCATTTGCAGTGTATTGGAAGTCATGGGTACGCTATTATTAATAAGCGAAGCAATTACCCTTACTTCAAGTCGGTGGGCCACATTCTCCGGAAGATCCATCGCCAACAAGGCAGTGTTCAACTCTCCTACGGTAAGATTGAGTGACAAATCCCGGGCAACCACTTTCTCATATTTCTTGGAACTATTGAAATTGTTACCTGCCAGATCAATTTGTATCAGATAGTTAACATCCTGAGAACTGATACCCGTGGTGAATTTATAATCGGGGTTGGTCCAGTTTAGACGAAGTGAAGGCATGTCGCGATTGGCAATCACCAATACCCTCGGTGTGAGGGAGTTGGCAGTAAGTACCGGGGCAACGGCTCCTTCAAAAATGATTCGGTTCTCTTCCTTCTTACAACCCACAAGGGTGAGACTAAGGAAGAAGGCACCGGCAATGAGGGAATATATATTCTTCATGGCTGAAAGATTTTTCATTTGAATTAATAACCTGGGTTTTGACTGAGGTTAGGATTAGCAGTTCGGTTGGAAGCAGGAATCGGGAAAATATTATACTTGTTGTCTACAGAAGTACCAGAAGCTACACCACCTTTCCAGGGCCAGAGATAGGTTCCTGTAGTGAGGCGATTATAACGAATCAGATCCGTTCTGCGGTGACCTTCCCAATACAATTCGCGTGCCCGCTCATCTAAAATAAAGTCGGTATTGAGTTGAGAGGAATTGATATCGCCGGAAGTATTTCCAAAAGCACGCTGGCGAATGCGATTCACATAGGTAAGCGCAGTTGCAGCATCGCCACCGGTTCCGCCACGCAATACCGCTTCAGCATAAATCAGCAGCATTTCAGATAAACGGAAGATCGGAAAATCAATATCTGCAAAATCACGGTTCACATCTGAAACGCCCAATCCGTCTGAACGGAAATTCCTCCATTTGTTCACGTGCAATCCATTACTAAAATTACCCACATCGCTGATAGCAATCTGTGCCGGACTCACACCAAAAGAACTGGTAATGAACATCGCTCTTCTGTCGGTAGCTCCTGTCAGGTCGGAGAAACGATCTGCCAGACCCTTAGTGGCACGATAACCGTACCAGCCGCCGTTGATGTTAAAATCATTGGCATCATCACCGGCAGCAGCATGACATAAGAATGATGTGTTACCATAAGATTTAGTCCGCAATCCATCGCATCCCACAGCGAAGATGATTTCACCGGTACGCTTGTCATTATCTGCCATGAATAACTCACGATAATTGGTGTGCAGGGTGTAACCACCATTGATTACTTTCAGTGCATAGGTGATAGCATCCGTAAAGCGGGCATTCCCCGTATATACTTGTGCATTCAGGTACATACGTGCCAGCAAAGCCCAGCAGGCACCCTGATCTACCCGGCCATATTCAATGGTACGGGGAGCTTTCAAAGTAGTTTCAATGGCTTTCAATTCTGCTTCAATGTAAGTGAACAGTTCTCCCCTGAGTTTTTCCTTGGGAAGATCTGTTCCCACATTATTGGTTTCCTCAATGAAAGTAGAACGACCAAAAAGATCCATCATCGCCCAATAATTAAAGGCACGGATGAATCGAACTTCAGCACGTGATGCCTGGATATTGGTGGCATCGGCTCCGGTAATACCGCGGGAGGCCAGTTTGGCATCCGTAGATTCACGCAGGTATTCATTGGCAACCATTACATTGTAAACCAGTCGGGCATAGATACCTTTCAGGAAAGGATCTGAGCTCGACCAACTTAGGTTATGAAAGTCTTTGATGGTCTGGTCATTCCAGGCTACTACCGCTTCATCGGTGGGCAGTTCCTGACAATTGAAGAAGCCACGAATGAAGGGGGACTGTGAACCTTCGTCCAAACCCTGAATATCTGATGCACCTGCGGGGCCCGCATTTCCGGAAGTGGCTAAACCGCCATATACTTTGGCGAGCACACTGCGATAACCGGCAGCATTATTATAGGCATTTTCGGAG
>JBIIRN010000069.1:0-8689 GCA_044341525.1 Sediminibacterium sp.
TAACATTCTCTTGGCTTCTTCCGCATTTCTTCCCAGTGGTTTAGTTGTCATTACTGCTTTTTTATGCTTGCAACAAAGCATTACCGCTTCTTCATGTAGGTTATTCGGCAAAGCAATGCAGACGATGTCAACTTCCGGATGTGCAATTGATTCCTCCAGCTGAGTTGTCCAGTGGATACAGCCATAGTCATCAGCGAATTTTTTGGCGCTCTCTTCCCGCCGCGAGTAGACACTTACAACCTTGTCTTTATTTCTGTAACCCTGTAATGAGTCGGCATAAAACCTTCCGATAAAGCCGGAACCGAGCATAGCGATTTTTTTCATGTTCTCTGATATTTAAACTTTTTTATTCAGCTGCTCCTGATTGAGAATTTTCTTTAAAAAATAAAATAAAATAGATCAGTACACCCAAAGCTATATAGGCAGGTACCATCCAGATCTGGTTCCAGGCATGTCCGGTCTCTGTTGCATATTTATCTACAATCCAGCCGGAGAAACCGGTTCCTATGAACATACCAACTCCATAGGTGGCAAAAGTAAATAATCCCTGTGCCGCATTTTTAATCGATGGATCTGCTTTTTTCTCTGTATACATGTATCCGGTAACAAAGAAAAAGTCATAACAGATACCATGAAGAATGATACCTGCATAGAGCATCCAGGTACCGGCACCAGTATCGCCGTAGGCAAAACAGACGTATCTTAAAATCCAGGCCGTCATTCCCAGGAGTAGCATATTCTTTACGCCAATTCGATTAAATAAAAAGGGGATAGCTAAAATGAAGACTGCTTCAGATACCTGACCAAGGGTCATTTTACCTGCCGCCTGGCTGAATGATAACTCATTCAAAAACTTATTGGCAAAACCATAGTAAAATGAAAGTGGAATACAAACCAGGATGGCTGCTACAAAAAATATGAGGTAAGACTTATTGCGGAGCAGAACAAGGGCCGGAGTACCCATGGCTTCGCCTGCCTCTGAAGATTTCCCTTTGGGAGGTGTGTTCGGAAGCAGAAAACTCAGGACACCAAGAATGGCTGAACAGGAAGCTGCCATGACAAAAGTGTAAGAAGTGGTTTCGATTCCTAACTGTCCGATGAGTAACCCGGCAGCAATCCAGCCCAGTGTTCCAAAAACGCGGATCCAGGGAAATTGACTGCCTGGGTCAGACATTTGTGAAAAGGCAATGCTATTGCTGAGAGCAATGGTAGGCATATAGAGAAGGGAGTAGAGTAAAATAATCCAGTAGAAACTGCTGTTCTGGTCAACATAAGTGGCAGCCATCAGTAAAGCAGCCCCTCCCAGATGAAGTACACCCATAATTTTTTGTGCGGCAAAAAAACGATCGGCTACCAGACCAACAAAAAAGGGAGAAATCATGGTAGCAATTGCCAAAGCGCCATAGGCAGCCCCAATTTCCAGTCCCGAAGATTTTAGGTGTTCTCCCATATAGGTCCCCATGGTCACATACCAGGCACCCCAGATAAAGTATTCCAGAAACATCATCATCGACAATAAAGCACCGGTCTCCTTTTTCATAGCTGGTTAATTGATTGACATTAATTTTGTAAGTTTATACATAAATCGGCCTTCAATTTAAGTAATTTATAATTATTGAATGTCCTTGATTCTTAAGGCATTTCTTCTTACTCTTCCATCAATGGTAAGACTATTTTTTATACTTTGTTGTTTCCTCCTGATTCAAGTCGATTCCCATGCTTCATCCGGGAAGAAGAAAAAAATACTCGTTTTTACCAAAACACGTGGTTTTTATCATACATCTATTGTGGCGGGTGTGAGAGCTATTCAGCAGATGGGCATTGAAAAGCAGATAGAAGTGGATACAACGTCAGATGCCCGTTTTTTTAATTTTCCTTCATTAAAACAGTATGCAGCAGTTGTCTTCCTGAGTACTACCGGAGATGTATTAAACAATGAACAGCAGAATGCTTTTGAACGCTATATCAAACGGGGTGGCGGATTTGTTGGTATCCATGCAGCAGCGGATACTGAGTATGATTGGCCCTGGTACAATGAATTGGTGGGGGCCTATTTTTTGAGCCACCCTCAACAACAGGATGCTGTTTTGCAGGTCCGTGATTCGGCTCATCTTTCTACCCGCCATCTTTCATCAACGTGGAAGAAAAGGGACGAGTGGTATAACTATAAAAATATTCAACCCCATATCAAAGTTCTTTTGTCGCTGGATGAATCGAGTTATTCGGGTGGAACTCATGGTTCATTTCATCCCATTGCCTGGTATCATGACACGAAGGGTGGAAGGGCGTTTTATACAGGACTCGGACATACAGATGCATCTTATACAGATCCGCTTTTTTTACAGCACCTTTGGGGTGGCATTTTATATGCCATGAAACAATAGATAAGCTCATGCAATTGCCTAAGGATTTACTGAACTCCCTTCAGGGAATATCAGGATTTGATGCACCGGCATTTATTGCTGCTCACCAGGAGGAGGAACCGGTGGTATCAATTCGCTTGAATCCAAATAAGCCGGCGGAATTATCGGGAGACTGGCAAATGACCGGGGTCCCCTGGTGTGAGGAAGGACGTTATTTGTCCCAAAGACCTTTCTTTACACATGATCCATTATTGCACGCAGGTGCATATTATGTACAGGAAGCCAGTAGTATGTTCATTCGGCAAATTCTACCTCAATTGTATGGAAGGGATGAAAACATTCAAGTAATGGATTTATGTGCAGCGCCCGGTGGAAAATCGACCTTGCTGGCCTCCTATTTTCAGCAGGCATTGATTGTTGCCAATGAGGTAATACGAACGCGGGTTCCCATTTTGAATGAAAATTTGATTAAATGGGGCTCACCTCATGTGGTTGTAACCAACAACGATCCGGCTCAGATTGGAAGACTTTCCGGTTTTTTCGATTTGATGCTCGTCGATGCCCCCTGCAGTGGAAGTGGATTATTTCGCAAAGATCCCGCTGTGGTAGATGGATGGAGTTATGATCAGGTGAATCTGTGTAGTCGTCGTCAACATAGAATTTTAGAAGATGTATTACCTGCACTTAAGGAAGGTGGTTATCTGATTTATGCAACCTGCTCATTTTCCCCGGAAGAAAATGAGGAAATCACCCGTTGGTTGGTGGAAGAGATGGAAATGGAAGCTGTACCTATCCAAATAAATTCAGCATGGGGGGTTATTGAATCGTCTTATTCGGGTAGTTTTCGCTTTTTCCCGGGTCAGATAAAGGGGGAAGGATTTTATGTTTCAGTACTTCGGAAAAAAAGACCTTCAGAATATTATTCCGGCAGAAATGTTTTGTTGGATAAGATCAGCCGCGATCAATCGAGACATTTTGAATCTCTTTTCGGATTAGAAGCAAGGGATCATATTTTTCAACAAGCCGGCATGGTTCGTTTCATTTCTTCTGTGCATGTTGATGCTTTAAGTGCGATGGCAGGTTGTTTGTACATCAGAAGGGCAGGAGTGGAATTGGGACAGGAAAAAGGAAAAGACATAGTGCCTTCGCATGAGTGGGCTATGATGTGGGGAAAAAAGCACGGATGGCCAATAGTTGGAGTAGACCATCCACAGGCGATGGCTTTTTTGGGAAGACAGGTATTGGAACTATCTGTTGATAAGGGATGGAATCTCTTGACTTATAACAACCTGGTGTTAGGCTGGGTTAAAAATGCCGGATCCAGAATTAATAATTATTACCCCGCTGATTGGAGAATTCGTAAGATGCCCGGAGGATAAACTTTGGAAGCTCTTTTAATACCTATTAATTTTAACAGCTGAAAAAATTCATTTGAAAAGAATTACATATATCATCGCTGCTATTATTTTACCCGCCTTCGGTAAGACTCAGTCGAAATTGATGGTACTGGGAAAGTGTCCGGATTGTTATGTTCAATACAAACCCAAGACTGATGAAACTATAGAGCAAATAGCTGCCTTGGCTGCCTTGACTCCTGAGAAATTGATGACTTATAATGGTATAAGGACAATTGATAAAAATCGTATGCCTACCTTTTGGCGTTTACCTATCAACGCTGATAATCTTCGAAAGGCATCAAATGGTTTACCTGTCTATCATGTTATTGAAAAAGGGGATAATCTTTATCGAATTAACTTGTTGTATTTTCAACCCGGAATAGCCCAAATACAGGAATGGAATGGAGTAAAATCCAATACCTTGAAAGATGGCGAACTCCTTTTGGTGGGTTACCTGGCTGGAAATTTGTCAGCCGTACCTTCCACTCCATCCTCTTCAGGTGATTTTAAGTCCCAAACAGCCATCGTTTCAGCCCTTCCCGATACGGGTGCTATGATTCGTAGAATGGGTATCGTAGCTGCCCCGGAAGAAGGTTTTTTTGCAGATGCTTTCAATAAGAGTATTGCAGAGAAGCAATGGCAGGAAAAAACAGGCATGTGTGGAACATTCAAATCGATTACCGGTTGGAATGATCAACGGTATTATGTACTCATGAATGAGGTACAGCCAGGAACTATTCTTCGGATTTCCGCGGGGGGAAATAAGTATGTTTGTGCCAGTGTTTTAGGGCCCTTACCGGATATAAAAGTAAATAAGGGGGTAGTTATTCGACTCAGTAATGCAGCTGCTGAAGTACTTGGAATTCGGGAACCTTTCTTTTCAGTTACTGTGCAGTATGTACAATAGAAAATTATAACTCATGAAATTTTGGACATTCATTCTGTTTTCTTTTTACTTAATTCCTGTTGCTGCGCAATATGGGGTCGTTAATTCAGAGGAGTTCCGCCGGCAATTGTCGGCTGGAAAATCTCAACTACTGGATGTGCGAACAGCCGGAGAATATCAGCAGGTGCACCTGCCCAATGCTTTACAGGCGGATTGGACAAAACCAGAAGAATTTGCTGAGCGGATAAAATACCTCGATAAAAGTAAGCCTGTATTAATTTATTGTGCATCAGGTGGAAGAAGTGGACAAGCCGGGCAATGGATGATACAACAAGGTTTTACACTGGTGAATAATCTGGCAGGCGGCATTATCGCCTGGAAACAGTCCGGATTACCTACCATCAGTGATGCGGGGTTGCCCTCCATGACTATGGAAGAATACAAAAGGGTTATTCGATCTGCTCCGGTGGTATTGGTCGATTTTGGTGCCGAATGGTGTCCACCTTGTAAAAAAATGGAGCCAATTCTATCTGAATTGCAATCTGAATTGAAAGGTAAATTTATGCTGTTAAAAGTCGATGGCGGGAAAGACACAGAAGTATTACAAGCCAATCGTGTCAGTAGCTTACCCGTATTCGTAGTTTATAAAAACGGAAAAGAAACCTTTCGGGGTCAGGGCGTCTTGAAGAAGGATTTATTGAAACAAAACTTACAATGATCAGTTCTGCACCGGTCTGTAACCTCTTAGGAATTCAGTAGTTAACATTCTTTTTTTTCCCTCTAATTGTAGGGATTCAACATGTATCCATCCATCTTTACAGGCAAAACTTAACCTGGTTTTCCCGTCCGTAATCATTTTTCCGGGTTCGTTCGAGAGGGATGTTTGCTCGAAGGAGGCCTTAAAGATTTTTAGGGTTTTCCCATCCAATGTACTCATGGCGCCGGGGTGCGGCGATAGTCCGCGAATTTGATTATGGATTACCACTCCCGGTTTTTTCCAGTCGATGATGCAATCTTCAGTAAAAATTTTCGGGGCATGATGCAGGTTACCATGAATCATTGTCTCCTGTGGTTGTTCCTGGAGATCACCTGCTGCCAGCCGATGCAGGGTAGAAACCAAAAGATTGGCACCTGCCTGGCTGAGGGTAGTGTATAATTCACCCACTGTTTCATTTGCACCGATGGGTACTGACTGCTGCATCAATATTCCACCCGTATCGATGGCATGTTGTAGGCGAAAGATAGTTACGCCTGTGGTAGTTTCTCCATTCATGATTGCCCGGTGAATAGGGGCTGCGCCTCGATATTGTGGAAGCAACGAGGCATGTACATTGATGGTACCCAGGGGCGGCATATTCCATACTATCTCAGGAAGCATACGAAAAGCCACTACGACCTGTATGTCGGCATGCAAGGATTTTAATTGTTCAAGAAAAACGGGGTCTTTTAGTTTTTCAGGTTGTAAAACCGGTATTCCATGTGCCAATGCATATTTTTTTACAGCACTGAGGGAGGGTTGAAGTCCTCTGCCGGCAGGTTTGTCAGGGGCTGTTACCACCGCACATACCTGCATTCCATCCCGAACGAGCGCCTCCAGAGAAGCTACAGCAAAATCAGGGGTGCCCATGAAAACGATGCGGAGGGAATGTGCGAGCATGTGTCAAAAATAAGATGAAACAAGGTAATCGGGGTTGGTGCCTTTTTTATCTTTCTTTTTTTTGATCTACAGGCCGGAAATTCCAATTATTGAGAGAAGGGTTGTATTTTACATCCGGAATCCTTGTGAAACAGGTCGATGTATCTGCTTCCATGCTGGAAGTAGTGCAGGGGGTTGTTCTGCGATGGCCTCCATTCATTTAAATCAATATTACATGCAACAAGTTAAACAGGGTGATACTGTTCAGGTTCATTATCACGGTAAACTCGCCGATGGAAGTACTTTCGATTCATCAGCAGGAAGAGAACCTCTCGAATTTGAAGTAGGAAGTGGAATGGTAATACCCGGTTTTGATACCGGCGTTACCGGAATGTCGGTGGGGGAGAAAAAAACAATTGTTATACCTGCTGATCAGGCCTATGGTCCGAAAATGGATGACCGTATCATGGATTTCCCGCGGGCACAATTTCCTCCGGATATGGTTCCCGAAGTGGGAATGCAGTTGGCTATGAGTAACGGCAGTGGCCAACAGATTCCGGTTCGAATCATCGAAGTGAAAGAGGAAATGGTCACCCTCGATGCGAATCATCCGTTGGCGGGTGAGGCCCTGCATTTCGATCTGGAACTCGTCGCAATCACGAATTCAAAATCTCTCATTATTCATCCCTGATGAATGATTTTTTACTGATAAGGGTCTTGCAATTGCAGGACCTTTTTTTTGGCAGGAACCTGTCTAATTTCGATAACGGTTACGATTTATTATTTTAGTTATGCCCACTTGGGCTTCCCTGTCTCCCATCAACAGGATTGCAATTATTTTTGTGGTATGGCTAGATTTAAAAACTATACAGTTGCTGATCGCCTGATGCGTTATGTCAGGATAGATACCCAAAGTGATCCCAACAGCCCTTCTTTTCCTAGTACTTCGAAGCAAATTGATTTGAGTCGAATGTTGGTCGAGGAATTAAAGGCCATGGGTATTGAGGAGGTAACTTTAGATTCGAATGGATACGTCATTGCCAGAATTCCCTCGAATGTTCCTAATCAGGTTCCCGTTATCTGTTTTTGTAGTCATGTCGATACCAGTTCTGATTGTCCGGGCTCAGGTGTTCGACCTTTGCTTCATCATAATTATACGGGTGAAGATATTGTATTGCCTGATGATACCGGTCAGGTAATTACAATGGCTAACCATCCTTACTTGCGCCATCACCTGGGTAAATCCATTATTACCGCATCCGGGAAAACTTTGCTGGGGGCAGATGACAAGGCAGGGGTTGCCATTATAATGAATATGGTTGAATTATTACAAATTCATAGGGATATACCCCATGGCCCACTTGTAATTTTATTTACTCCGGATGAAGAAACTGGACGAGGTACCGAATGTCTGAATGTTGATGAACTAGGTGCTGATTTTGGCTATACCCTGGATGGAGGGGAGTTGGGGACCTATGAGGAGGAAACCTTCAATGCAGATGAGCTATTGATTTCGTTTGATGGAATATCTGCTCATCCAGGTTATGCTAACGGGAAAATGGTCAATGCCATCAAAGTGGCTGCTCATTTTTTAGAAAGCTTAAATAACCTACTTCCCGCGCCGGAAAAAACGGATGGGAGGGAAGGTTTTGTTCACCCGCATACCCTTACCGGGACTGCAGAAAAAACAATGATAAGATTTTTAATCAGGGATTTTGATGAAGAGGAACTATCCGTCAAATCCGAGGTGTTGAAAAAATTAGCTGATACAATTGCTGGTGAATGGGGAATTCGATGTCAGTATGAGTTACACGAACAATACAGAAGTATGAAGCGTATTGTAGATCGATTCCCGATTATTCGCAGGAACACCGAGGAAGCCTATAAAAGGGCAGGAGTCGAGATGAAAGTAATTCCTGTAAGGGGAGGAACAGATGGCAGCAGATTAAGTCACCTCGGGTTACCTTGTACCAACATATTTACCGGAATGCAGGCGATTCACAGTCGACAGGAATGGGTGGGTGTTACTGATATGGAAAAAGCTGTAGAAGTTCTGGTCGAGTTGGTACAAGTTTGGGCAGGAAGATAATTATCTGATATGATGCATTTGATTTTGTAACTTTAAAATAAAAATATGCAACTCTTAGTTGATTTATGGTTTGTCTGGTTGCTATTGATATTTCTAATTAGTGGTTTAGTAACTGTTAACCAGGGTAGCATTGCTGTAATAACACTTTTTGGTAAATACCGCCGTATTCTGCTTCCGGGCCTGAATTTTAAAATTCCAGTCATTGAAAGGGTGTATAAGACCATCAGTATCCAGAACAGATCTGTAGAACTGGAATTTCAGGCAGTGACGCTGGACCTGGCCAATGTGTATTTTAAAAGCATGCTGTTGTATTCCGTT
>JBIIRN010000102.1:0-6852 GCA_044341525.1 Sediminibacterium sp.
TCATTTTTTTAATTTTCCGTAGCTTGAAATAGTGCAGACTATGTAAAACATCCTGCCGGCTGTTGTCACGTAAAACATTGTTACGGATATCGAGGTGTTCCTTCCAGCGCTGACTCAGTTCATAGGGAAAGGCACAAATGGCAAGCGTATTTTTCCGTATTTCCTCCTCTTCATGGTTGAGAAAATTTTGCAAGCCGGGTTCCCATCCCTGGTCATACCATCGCTGGTATTCCTGGTAAAATTGATTCATTAAAGGCACATCCAGCTGAAATTCACTGATCTCGGCGGTAATGAATTCGGCTACGGTAGAACCATTTTCCCATTCCTGCAAACCATATAAAAGTAAAACACGAATAAGATTTTTTTCGGGCAACTCATCCTGCCCCAACAGTTCTATGGCACCATCATCCGGTAATCCGACTGGAGGTTCTTGTCCTTTCTCTACCCAATCGCCTTGTTCATTTATCGCAGTTTTTCGTTCTTCCTTCGAAACCCTTTCCCGCTTGAATTTATTGACCAATGAAGTGAGTCCGTTCTCATCGATTTTCAATAATGAGGCACATTGACGGATATAATCCTGCTGTCGGGTGAAGTCCTCAAGCTTATTGAGTTTACTAATGGTTTCTGCCACCTGGTTCACGGCAGCGCTTTTTCGATTGACATCATTACCTGCTTCCTGCAACATGACTTCCAGCTGGAAGAGAATGAAATCTTTTTTTCTGGTCTCTATTAATTGCTTGAGTGCAGCCGTACCATTTTTGGTCACATAACTATCCGGATCTTCCCCGTCAGGGATCAATACCAACTGTACCTGTAATCCTTCTTCAAGGGCCAGGTCAAGTCCGCGCAGTGCCGCCTTAATGCCTGCTGCATCCCCATCATAAACTATTGTCAGGTGTTTGGTGTATTTGCGAATCAGTCGCAACTGATCGACGGTAAGAGATGTACCCCCACTGGCCACCACATTTTCAATTCCTGCCTGGTGCAAACTAATTACATCCGTGTAACCCTCAACGAGTAAACATTCATCTGCCCTGTCAATGGCAGACTTGGCAAAATAAAGTCCATACAAGATCTTGCTCTTGTTGTAAATATCATTCTCAGGGGTGTTGATGTATTTAGGACTATTCGCCTGAGGTTTACCCATTACCCGGGCACCAAAACCAATAATCTTTCCCGTAATACCATGAATCGGAAAAATGATGCGCCCCCGGTAATTATCCGCATAGCTCTCACCCCGTTGTACAATCAATCCTGTTTTCAACAAGAGTTCCGGATTGAATTGGTGTTGCAATAATTCTTTGGTCAATATTTCCCGCTGGTCAGGGTGGTACCCTATGAGAAATTTTTCAATGATAGGAAGTCTGAAACCTCGTTCTTCCAAATAAGCCATACCGATGTTTTTGCCATCTTCCGTTTCCCGTAATTGACGGGAATAAAACTGTTGGGCAAACTGATTAATCGCATACAGACTATCGGAAGTAAGTTGCCTTTGTTGCTGCTCCGGACTAACTGCTGTTTCTTCAATGGTGATATTATATCGATTGGCTAACCAACGCAAGGCTTCCGGATAACCGAATTTTTCGTGTTCCATCAAAAAGCCAATCGCATTACCACTCTTTCCGCAACCAAAACACTTAAATATTTCTTTTCCCGGTGAAACTGTGAAGGAGGGGGTTTTTTCATTGTGAAATGGGCACAATCCCATATAATTTGTTCCCCTTTTTTTCAATTTTACAAACTCACCTACAACATCAATGATGTCGGTACGACTGGTAATTTGTTGTATGGTTTGCGGGGAAATCATATAAATGCAGGAAATACAAATCTACAGGAAGGGAAGTAGATTTTAGAAGATAAATGCCGTAAAAAAGGGGGTCTTTAGGTAGAAACGCCCCAAACCAGCAGCCCAACCAATAAGAGGGTAATTAGCAGGGCAATTCCCACGGGCCAACGATTTCCTCGCCAAAAAGGCAACCACTTAACCTGCCGGGCAATTTTCGCTGCTAATGGCTGATTATCTTGTGACAAATTGACCAGCCTGTTACCGGCTGACCGCCATTCCTGGCTGGGAAGACGCTCCAATGCCGGAAGAAGTGCTTCAACGACCAAGCTGGATTGGTCAGAATTGATTTCTCCGGATTGTTTCAAGTATTCAGACCATTGTAACAATTGCTGAAAATGGTAGGAGAGGGCTTCCTCATCATACCGAAAAGGATCGGCTTGTCTAACTTGCGCTTGAAACAACCTGATTTTTTCCATCAAACCATCGGTATCCAAACGCTCTTCACGGAATGAATTTCCGTAAAAACTACGGTTGTATTTCCGCCGGCTACCCGGATCAGAAAGAACCTGATAAGCCACCAAAATCTCATTGAATCGATGAGGATCCGTCGCCTCCTCTTGCAATTTATCAGGGTGGTAGCGATGTGCCAACCGACGAAAAGCCCGTCGAATCTCATCCTGACTCGCATAAACACTGATGCCGAGAAGACTATAGTAATCAGGTATGGAAGAATTAAATCCCATTCAATTTACAGATGGGTTTCCGGATGGTCATCATCGAGTAATTCCCGTTCAATCTCCTCCATCTGAACAATATCCCAGGCCTCCGACTCAGTAGGAGTTACATTTAACTGGTCCATTACTTCAGATGCCTCCAGCATGCTTTCTACGGGTTCCTGCAGGCAACATATAACGAAAGAAGCACCGGCTTCATAGAATTGCTGCTGAAGATTAATCAGCAGTGCCGCACCCCCGGGGGTAATCTGGCTAACCTCACTCATATTCAACACAATATGCTGAACCGGCTTTCCCAGACAACCTTTGCAAAATAAATACCATTCCGCTGCTAAATTGTCAGTCATTTCGGGCTCCAAAGGGCTCACCACGGTAAATTTCTCTTTGGTATCAATTTTGACTTGCATAAAGGGGTGATTTAGATTAACATTTTGTGTATAAGTGTCAGGCAACTTCACTCAAAAATATTCGTTATCATTGTATAAATCCAAAATTTCACATGGATAATAATTTTTCGTCACAGGTTAAGGAAATCATTGCCTACAGCAGGGAAGAAGCCCTGAGGTTGGGAAATGATTTCATTGGTACAGAGCACCTGCTGTTGGGATTGATTCGGGAGGGGGATAATACAGCTATTAAGGTATTGAAACACATGAATGTCAATATATCTGAGTTGCGCAAAGAAGTGGAACTGGCAGTAAAGGATAAGTCCGGCAAAAACTTTGGAAATATCAACAACCTGCCCTTAACCAAACAGGCAGAGAAAGTAATTAGAGTTACAGTACTGGAAGCAAAATCTCAGAAAAGTCAAACAGTAGAAACAGAACATCTTTTGCTGAGTATTTTGAAGAATAAGGAAAATGTCGCCACTCAAATACTGAATCAGTTTGATGTTGATTATGATCTTTTCCGAAATGATTTAGGTATGGTTGGAACATCCAATCCATCTCCCCGCAGTGAATTCAACGAAGAGAATGACGATGATTTCGATGAAGACAGAAGAGCGGGTGGCGGACAAGCAGCGAAAGGGAAAACTGCTTCCAACACAAAAAGTAAAACGCCCGTTTTGGATAATTTCGGTCGTGACATCACCAAACTCGCAGAGTCCGGTTCTTTGGATCCCATCATTGGTCGTGAACAGGAAATTGAGCGGGTTAGTCAGATATTAAGTCGTCGCAAAAAAAATAACCCTATTCTGATTGGAGAACCGGGTGTGGGTAAAACTGCTATAGTGGAAGGACTTGCCCTGCGCATTGTTCAGCGCAAAGTAAGTCGTGTTCTTTTTGACAAACGAGTTATCTCATTGGATCTGGCTGCATTGGTTGCAGGAACCAAATACCGTGGTCAATTTGAAGAGCGCATGAAAGCCATCATGAATGAACTGGAAAAGAACCGCGATGTGATTCTCTTTATTGATGAAATACATACCATCGTTGGAGCAGGTGGTGCCAGTGGTTCACTCGATGCATCTAATATCTTCAAACCTTCCCTTGCCCGCGGAGAACTTCAGTGTATAGGCGCTTCCACCCTGGATGAATATCGGATGTACATTGAAAAGGATGGGGCACTTGACCGTCGCTTCCAAAAAGTATTAATCGAACCACCTTCAGTGGATGAAACCATTCAAATTCTCAATAACATCAAGAGTCGGTATGAGGATTTCCATAATGTCACCTATTCCGAAGATGCGATAGTTGCATGTGTCAAGCTGAGTGACCGGTACATGACTGACCGACTGCTGCCGGATAAGGCAATAGATGTGCTGGATGAAGTGGGAGCAAGGGTGCACCTGAAAAACATTCATGTGCCAAAAGATATCGTTGAACTGGAAAAACAAATTGAAGACATCAAGCTGGAAAAAAACAAAGTTGTAAAGAGCCAGCGATTTGAGGAAGCTGCCGCTTTGCGTGATACCGAAAAGAAATTAGGGGAAGAACTGGAGCGTGCCAAGACCAAATGGGAAGAGGAAAGCAAAAACAGCCGTTATCCTATTACGGAGGAAAATATTGCTGAAGTAGTCAGCATGATGACAGGTATACCCGTGAAACGAATGGTGCAGGCCGAAACCGAGAAGCTTCGTCGCATGGGTGAAGACATGCAGCAATTGGTAATCGGACAGGAAGAAGCTATTCAAAAAGTTGTCAAAGCCATTCAAAGAAACAGAGTTGGATTAAAAGACCCGAAGAAACCAATTGGCACATTTATTTTCTTAGGACCAACAGGGGTGGGTAAAACAGAATTGGCTCGCTCTTTAGCCAGGTTACTTTTCGACTCAGATGATGCCCTGATTCGCATCGATATGAGTGAATATATGGAGAAGTTCACCGTCAGTCGTCTGATTGGTGCACCTCCCGGTTATGTAGGTTATGAGGAGGGCGGTCAGCTTACAGAAAAAGTAAGAAGAAAACCTTATTCTGTAATTCTGCTCGACGAAATTGAAAAAGCACATCCTGATATTTACAATATTTTATTGCAGGTGCTGGATGATGGACAACTAACTGATGGTTTAGGAAGAAAAATAGATTTTAAGAATACCCTGATCATCATGACTTCCAACATTGGTGTTCGGCAATTGAAGGAATTTGGAGATGGGGTAGGTTTTGCTACTGCTACCCGGATTCAAAATGCAGAAGAAAACAACAAAGCCGTTATTGAAAAGGCACTGAAGAAAACCTTCTCACCTGAATTCCTGAACCGAATTGATGATGTTGTGGTCTTCAATTCTCTCACCAAAGATCATATCTTCCGCATCATAGATATCCTCATGAAAGGAGTTGACAAGCGCTTACATTCTATCGGATTTCGCCTGGAGTTGACAGCGGCTGCCAAAACTTTTATTGCGAACAAGGGCTATGATTCACAGTTTGGGGCAAGACCTTTGCACCGGGCTATACAGAAATACCTCGAAGATCCGCTGGCTGAAGAAATCCTGAATATGAATATCAAGGAAGGAGATTTGTTAATAGCGGATGTAGATGCCGAAGAAACAAAGATTACTTTTTCCTTTGGTGAGAGAAAAATGGAGGAAGATACACCTCAGGTGAAAGAATCCTAACAGGTAAGATTTATTACTGCCCCCAGCGATAAGTTCTGATGTCTAATCCAGCCAGATCAAGCACCCGGTCTACAACAGTTTTTGCGGCTGCCTCAATGGTAGTGGGCATACTATAGAAAGATGGGGTCGCCGGACAAATAATTCCACCTGCAAGGGTTACTGTCTCCATATTCCTTATGTGAATGAGGTGGTAGGGAGTTTCCCGAACGACAAGAATCAGTTTTCTTCTTTCCTTGAGCATTACATCAGCCGCCCGTGTTACCAGGTCATCGCTGGTGCCGGAAGCAATTCTGCCGAGAGTTCCCATGCTACAAGGAATAACTATTAAGGAATCATATCGGGCAGAGCCGGATGCAAAAGGAGCTGAAAAATCATTCTTGGCAAAATACCGAAAGGGATAGTCCTGATTCGCCTCTGGTCCTAACTCTGCTTTCCAAATGGCACGAGCGTTGTCACTCATTACAACCGATACTTCGGTGATTTGTGCCGATAATTGGGTGAGTTGGTCCAACAACAACTTCGCATAAATCGACCCACTCGCTCCGGTGATGGCTACAGCTATTTTCTTACCCATGCTCATTCAACAATTTAGCAGGTAATTGGTTCATCTTACCTAAGAAAGTGGACTGCCAGTATACTACTTGTACATATTTTCGTAGTACTCATGTGCCATCCGGTTACTATCGAACTGGAAACGAACGTCGCGCATGCCATTCTTCTGAATTTGGCGCCAGGTATCGAAATTAGAATAGTACATGGGAAGTATCTGCTGATTCAGGATGTCATAGACCTGTTTCAAATCGTAGTCATCTTGCTCATGCACCTTCATATTTTGATAATCTGCCTTGGGAACCACAAAGCCATTGTTGCCGTGGTTGATGAATTCAGGTATCCAGCCATCATCAGTTGAAAAATTTATAGCTCCATTCATGGCGGCAGTCATGCCACTGGTACCGGAAGCTTCGCGAGGAACACGCGGATTATTCAGCCAGATATCAGCCGCCTGTTTCAGGCGCTTACTGAGTCCCAGCTCATATCCAATTAAGACCGATACATTCTTATAGTTCTTGCTGAGATGAACAAGTTTATTGAATTCAGAAATAGCAGGATAATCTGCAGGGTAGGGTTTACCGGCCCAGATAATCTGAACTGGATACTGTTGATTTGATACCAGGGATTCAAACCAATCCATATTGTAAGTCAGCAAATCAGCTCTTTTATATCCGGCAAAGCGACGTGCCCACACAATGGTGAGAACATTGGAATCCATTACTTTA
>JBIIRN010000071.1:0-8527 GCA_044341525.1 Sediminibacterium sp.
AGGTCAACTGGCAGGTACTGCTATGAGAGTCATGCAGTGGAAAGGTAGGTACCTGGTAGTAGGTTTCGCTGCAGGCGAAATTCCTAACCTGCCGCTCAACCTTCCCTTATTGAAGGGCTTTTCTGTTCATGGTGTTTTTTGGGGAAGCTTTCTGCAACAGGAACCCACTGCTCATAGGGAAAATATGCAACAAATAATGAACTGGTTGTTGGAGGGAAAAATCAAGCCGGTCATTCAGGAAAGTTATGCGCTGGAGGAAGTACCCCATGCCTTGAACGATCTCCGAAAAAGATCAGTGGTTGGAAAAGCCGTGATCGATGTACAAAAGAAATCCCATCGGCAACCTCTTAGCTCGCCGGTAATCGACAGAACTGAAAAAGAATCTCCTTCCGGCTCTCAGGGTGTTCGCATCAGCAATAAAAAAGACATCGAACATCTTTTGGGGAAATCATTAGGACCAAGTGAATGGGTCACCATTACTGCTGAAATGATCCAAACGTTTGCCCAACTTACAGGAGATGAACAATGGATCCACGTTGATACGGCCCGCGCACAAAAAGAATTACCCGGTGGTAAAACCATCGCCCATGGTTTCTTCACCCTGTCACTGGTAACTCGGATGCTATATCAACTAATTGATATCTCTTCGATTGAAAAAATGTTCAACTACGGAACGAATAAAGTTCGTTTCATCACACCCGTTCAAGCAGGCAGCCGCATCCGACTTCATGCTTCTCTTAGCCATACTGAACCCGGTAAACAGGGTGGCACCCTGTTGTTCATTCAATGTACCATTGAAGCTGAAAATGCCGAAAAACCGGCCTGTGTCGCCGAACTCGTAAGTCTTATTTTTACCTAATCGCTTACCCAATTTTTTACTTAATTTTTTCTTATTCGTTACTTGACTTTTTTAATTAATTTTTGCCTAATACATTTTCCATCATGCAATCATTCACCAACTCCCATCTTCTGAAGTTTTTGTTATTCGACGTACATCGTTTGCCCGATCTCTTTCAATATGACCGCTACGCACATTTAGATGAAGAGCAGGCCAGACTCATGTTCGAATCTGCGGGTCTTTTTGCTGCCCAGGAAATGTTTCCCTATTTCAAATCTATGGATGAAACCCCTGCACAATATGACGGAAAAGGAAAAGTAATCACCCATCCGCAACTGAAGAAAATCTTCGCCGTTGCTGCGGAACAGGGCTGGATTGGCGGTAATGCATCTTTTGATAAAGGTGGACTTCAACTGCCGGAAATGTTATTCAGTACCGGTCATTTTTTATTTCAGGCAGCCAACAATGCCGTGCAGGGCTATCTCGGCCTCTCCGGTGGTGCAGCCGGCCTCATTACCAGTTTTGGGAATCAGGAACAAATTAACACTTTTGTGCCCCCCATCTTCAATGGAAAATGGCAGGGTACGATGGCGCTAACAGAGCCGCAGGCGGGCAGTTCACTGAGCGACATCACCACCACCGCTTATCCTACTCCGGAAGGGCACTACCTCATTAAAGGTCAAAAAATATTTATCTCCGGCGGACAACATGGAGCTGCCGAAAATTTTGTTCACCTCACCCTGGCGCGGATAAAAGATGCCCCTCCCGGCACCAAAGGCATTTCCTTGTTTATCATTCCTGCACTCAGACCCACTGCCGATGGTGCGCTCGAAGACAATGATGTTTTCTGTGCTGGTGATTTTCAAAAGATGGGACAAAGAGGTTATGCGACCACACATCTGGTATTTGGTGACCACGATAACTGCCGGGGATTTCTGGTAGGCGAGCCCCATAAAGGATTGGCCTATATGTTTCAGATGATGAATGGTGCCCGAATCAGCGTAGGTCTTTGTGCCGCCGGTGTCGCCATGGCTGCCCTGCAATACAGTCTGAGCTATGCACAACAAAGACCTCAGGGAAGACATGTGCAGGAAAAAGATCCCTTGCAGCCGCCTGTACTCATCATCAACCATGCGGATGTTCAGCGAATGCTCCTTACCCAGCAGGCCATTGTAGGTGGCTCCATTTCACTTGGTATGGAATGTACTAAGTTGTATGACTTGTGTGAAGTGACTTCCGGAGAAGAAAAAGAGAAACATTTTCTGTTACTCGAAATTCTTACCCCCATTATGAAGACCTACGCTTCTGAACAGGGCATCCGTTCTGTTTCCAATGCCTTACAAATATTAGGCGGATACGGTTTTACAACCGACTTCCCCATACAACAACTCTACCGTGATATTCGCATCATGTCTCTCTATGAAGGCACCACCGGCATTCAGTCCATCGACCTCCTGGGTAGAAAGGTAATCATGCAACAGGGCAAGGCCTTACAAGCGTTACAGGAAGCCATCCAAACAACATTACAACAAGCAAAAGTCTACCCCGCATTGGCCAATTGCAGCGAGCAACTAGTAGCTGAAATGGAGCGGATGAAACGGGTACTGGTGTATTTACAACCCAGACTCCTGGCCGGAAAGCCACAGGAATTCCTGGCAGATGCAAGTGTTTTCATGGAATTAGCCAGTTATGTTGTCATTGGCTGGCAGTGGTTGAAAATGGGCGTTACCGCCAGTCAACAACTGTCAGTTGAATCGGGCCTATCGGATGGTATCCGTGATCGATTGAAATTTACCCTGCATACCATGGAATTTTACTATCGATATGAGTTGAGCCATACAGCTGCGTTTGAAGCCACCCTTTGCCGACCGGAAATGCTGACTCAGTTGTCAGAAAAGGACTGGGGACAAGTGGGTTCAGCATAATATCCACATCATTTGCTCCAGCTATCATTCCCGCAGCAGGAATAAGTATCTTTATCCCTTTAACAAACGATTATCATGCTAAAAGTGGGTGTTTTTGGTGTAGGTCACCTGGGTAAATTCCACCTGAATAACTGGAAAGAAATAGAGGGTATCAAACTGGTCGGATTTTTTGATCCCAATCAGGAAACTGCCAAGCAAGTTGCTGAACAATATGGATTAAAGAGATTCACTGATCCCGACAAACTGATTGATGCCTGTGATATCATCGATGTAATCACGCCAACTGACCATCATTTTGAGGTTTGTATGGCCGCTGTGCGGAAGGGAAAACATGTTTTCGTTGAAAAACCAATGGCTGCCACCATTAAAGAAGGACGAGACCTGGTGAAGATGGTTCGGGAAGCCAATGTAAAATTGCAGGTGGGCCACATCGAAAGATTCAATCCTGCTTTTCAGGCGATCCGCCAAATGGCTTTGAATCCAATGTTCATTGAAGTGCATCGGCTGGCACAATTCAATCCAAGGGGAACTGAAGTCAGTGTTATCATGGATTTAATGATACATGATATAGACATCATTTTAAGCCTGGTGAAAAGCGATGTGAAAAATATTTATGCCAGTGGGGTTGCTGTCATTACAGATACCCCTGATATCGCGAATGTGCGCATTGAATTTCACAATGGTTGTGTTGCAAATCTGACCAGCAGTCGCATCAGCATGAAGAAAATGCGCAAAATGCGCCTCTTCCAGAAAGATGCCTATATCGGAGTTGATTTCCTGGAAAAGAAAACTGAAATCATCAAACTTAAACAGCCGGAAGATCAACAAGTTTTTTCTTTTGATATAGAAACCCGGCAGGGTAAAAAAACCATTGCCATCGCTACTCCTTCTATTGAGGCAAATAATGCCATGAGAGATGAACTGACTTCTTTTGTAGATGCTATCCGTAACCAGCAACCCGTACAGGTAAGTGAAATTGACGGATTGATGGCGATGGAAGTCGGACATCAGATCATGGAAAAAATCAATCTCACCTCTACGCTCATTTAATGGAATGAATGCCAAGAAAAACAGCTATGCTTATGTGGCCATCGACTGCCTCAGTATAGTTACCTCCATTGTAACAGTTGGAATCTCGGGCAGATGGCCGGAGTTGTCTCTTTTAAAGCCGGAAATAGCAGTCCTTTACATCTGTGGCTGGCTGCTTTGGTTTGCTTTTACGGGCGCTTATTATCAGCCGCTCGCGGAAAGATCCCGATTAAATGAATGGAGCATCACAGTAATCAATACCCTGGCTGCCTGTATTCTTTTACACCTGTTTTTACCGGCCTATTTCCCGAGCTGGAGTAATTGGTTTTTATTTTGGCTGATTCACCTGTTTTGGGTAATGGCAGGTAGAACCTGGATACTCTGGCTGGTAAAACGCTCGCTCACTTCAGGACATATTTCCTTCAAGACCCTCATCGTAGGTCAGGGTCCTACTGCGCAGAAATTGATTGACAATCTTCAAAAAAATTATGCTTACCTCGGCTATCAAACAGTTGGCTATTTATCTACTGATGACACTCCCGCCGGACATTCCATCTCATTTCCCCTACTGGGCAAATGGGAAGAATTGGAACAGGTAATCGAAAACTATTCCATTGAAAAAGTGATACTCGCGCCAGAGAAAAGAGATGTTCACCTGATTGAATCGCTGGTGAAAAAAATCGCTGCACGGGAAGTCGATATTAAACTGGCTCCCCATTTACTCGATATCATAACCGGGGCAGTTAAAACCAACAATGTATTGGGGGCACCCCTCATCGATGTTCAAAGCAACCCCCTTTCGGGTACAGAACGTCAAATCAAAAGAACTGCAGACCTGCTGCTGGCCTCGCTGGCACTGGCTGTATTGAGTCCATTATTGTTGTATATCGCCATACGAACCGCTCTCTCCTCTCCCGGATCCATTATATTTCGTCAATCGAGAATTGGCTACAAAGGTCAGCCCTTTACCATTTTAAAATTTCGAAGTATGGTACAAGAGGCAGAATTGAATGGGCCCGCATTGTCGTACGACAATGACCCCCGCATCACCCCCTGGGGAAAGACCATGCGCAAATGGCGACTGGATGAATTGCCCCAACTCTGGAATATCATCAAAGGTGAAATGAGTCTGGTAGGCCCCAGACCGGAAAGAAAAGTTTATGCCGACCAACTGCAACAAATGTCACCTTATTACCATTACCTGCTTAGGGTTCAACCCGGACTCACCTCTTGGGGAATGGTTCAGTTCGGCTATGCATCGAATGTGAATGATATGCTGGAAAGAATGAAATACGACCTGATCTACATCGAGAATGCTTCCCTGCTGCTGGATTTCAAGATTATGATGCATACCCTTCAGATTATTCTGGCAGGAAAAGGAAAATAACAAGCATGACCAGAGAGATTCAACTGATACCGGCACAGCAGATTAACCAAATAAAATGGAATGCCTGTATTGATCAGTCAGAAAATGGTCGAATATATTCAAATACCAATTTCCTCAATCATCTAGCTGATAATTGGTCGGGGATCATCATTGACGACTATGCAGCTGTCATGCCTATTCCCTGGAAAAAAAAATGGGGTATCCGATATGCTTATGTTCCTCCTTTTACCCAACAATTAGGAGTCAGTGGTCATATTGATTTTTTCACCGCCCAAAAATCGCTGGAGAGATTGAAACAGGATTTCAGGTATGGAGACTTCGCCTTTAATTCCTCCAACCATTTCATCCCTGAATTATTTTCTGATCACAGGAAAAGAAAAAACAGGATCATCAATCTCAATCAACCTTATGATGCTTTATCAGCGGAATTTTCCGGTGACGCTCAAAGAAACATCCGGCAGGCATTGAAACATTCCCTGCATTGGCAGGATGGAAATACGGAGGAAATCATTGAAAGGTTTCTGGAGCAAATGAAGTATGCGGGTGCACCTCAAAAAGAAACCATGGAGCGTTTCAAAAAAATCTGTCAAACGTTTCAATTAACCCGGCAAGTCATTTGCAAATGTGTTACAGATAAGGAAAACCAATTGCTTGCAGCCATAGTTGCCTTAAAAGACAACCGAAGAATATATAACCTGTTGAACCTTACCACACCTGAGGGGAGAAAGAAGAGTGGTAATTATTTTTTATTCAGTCAGTTGCTACAGGAATGGGCCAATCAGCCGCTATGGTTAGATTTAGAGGGATCGGAACTCCCCGGCGTTCAGTCCTTTTACACGCTCTGGGGTGGGGAATGGGAAACTTATTTTTGGGTACACCACAATCGCTTACCCCTTCCTCTCCGATGGATTAAGCGATGAGCGCTGCTGAAGGATAGCTTCTGCCAACAATAAATCAATCGGACGGGTTATCTTGATATTATCGTGGGCACCATCTATAAGAGCCACTTCTTTTCCGGCAGCTTCCCAAACGGCAGCTTCATCTGTAAAATCATTGCCGGGACACCGATCAAAAGCTTCCTGCAAAGCAGTTACCTGAAAAGTCTGTGGGGTTTGAACCAGTCGAATCAAATTACGGTCAGCGACCCTGCTTTTATTTCCTTCTATTATTCGGATACTATCAGTGGCAGGAACAACCGGTATGGCGCTTCCTGCTGACCAGGCCAGTTCACAACATCGGCGAATCAGATCCGGCTGAATGAGGCAGCGAACTCCATCGTGTACCAAAACTATACCCTGGTGTTGCACCTGCTTCAGTCCATTTCGAACACTCTCCCAACGGGTAGCTCCTCCGGTGACAATTCGAACGGAGCGATTAGCTGAACATAAATCTGCTACCTGTTTTCCCTCATCCAGGTGTGCTTCCGGCAAAACGAGAACAATATCCATGTCATCATAGCTCGAGAAAAAACTTTGCAGGGTATGATAAAGTACCGGCTGTCCATTCAGCAACAGAAATTGTTTGGGTTTATCTATACCCATGCGTGTACCAGTACCTCCGGCAACTATAATAGCTGTTTTGGGAATACTTTGAATAGAACTCATACGCAAAGAGAGATATAATGCAGCCGGAATATTTTCCTGCCGGTCGTTACAGCAAGGTAAGAAAAAATAGAGGTAAATCAGCCGGAAGTCATTGGCTAGCGATAGATCAATACTTCTGTCTCTCCGCGGCTGTTTTTAAACGCCCTGTACATTCCGGCACTATTAAAAACCATGGCATGATGTCCATGTGCGTCTACCCCAATCATTCCTCCCTCCCCTTTCAAAGATGTAAGCTTTTGATTCACTACGATGTCCATTGCTTCCTGTAAGGAGAGTTGGCGGTATTCCATCAGACAACTCACATCATAAGAGGCTACGGCCCTGATGAATATTTCACCATGGCCGGTACAACTAATGGCACAGGTAGCATCATTGGCATAGGTACCAATGCCGATTAACGGACTATCCCCTATTCTTCCGTATTTTTTATTGGTCATTCCTCCGGTGGAAGTGGCAGCAGCCAGGTGCCCCTGGGCATCGCAGGCAACGGCCCCTACGGTTCCGAATTTTTTATCCCGCATCAACTCTTCGAGGTGTAAGTGGGTATGGTCGAGGGAGTAACGGTCTGAATCCCGAATGGCTTTCCATTGGTCATACCTGAATTGCGAGAAGAAATACTCATCGGGTTCCAGTTTGATTCCCTGCTTGATAGCAAAATCATTGGCTCCTTTTCCACTCAAAAAAACATGGTTACTATTCCGCATTACTTCGGCAGCCAGTTCAATCGGATTTCGCACATTCCTCACACCTGCAACAGCGCCGGCACTTAGGGTGCTGCCGTCCATAATAGCGGCATCCATTTCCTGAACACCCTTTTTAGTGAAAACCGCACCACGTCCGGCATTGAACAGTATATGATCTTCCAAGACTACGAGGGCCGCTTTCACTGCATTAACAGCAGTACCTCCTTCTTCCAGTACAGCGAAGCCGGCATTCATGGCATCGCTTAGTCCGTCCATGTAAGCTTTCTCCAGTTCCGGGGTCATATCATCCTTCACAATCGTTCCTGCACCACCGTGGATCACCAATGTAAACATGTGATTGAATTTAACGGCAAAGTTATACTTCAGTAAAAGATAAAATCTTGAAGAAATCAGCCCATGCTTTAAAAGAATTAAAAAGATTAACTCTTTTCATTGAATATTCTGCAAGGGCAGTTCAGGAAGGCAGGAGGCGGCATGTTTCATCCAGCAGCAACTGCTTTTTGATGGGGGCGGTTCCTACTTCCTCACAGACGAGACCACCGGCAATATTGGCAATAGCTGCAGCCTGTTCCATGTTCTTCGTGGCAGCATATACCAGGGAAGCAGTTGCAATTACTGTATCTCCTGCTCCACTCACATCTGCTATGTTGCGGATATGACCGGGCAGCCAGGCGGAACGCTGACCATCATGGTAGTAGACGCCCTTCTCACTAAGGGTAATGAAGGAGATGCTGTGGTGCAATCGACTGAACAGTTGTTGGTGGATGGAATCGAGGGAAGATTGGTCGACTTGTGTCAGGGGAATATGTAATCCTTCCCTTACCTCTTTCAAATTGGGTTTAAACAAAGTAACTCCCTGGTAGGCGAAGAAATTTTTTAACTTGGGATCAACTGTAGTCACCACGTTATGTTGTTTGCATAAAGCAAGTATTTTATCAATCAGAGCGGGAGTAAGTACCCCTTTATTATAATCTTCTAAAATACATACATCGGGAACTTTCTGTTGGAAATAACTTAATACCTGATCCCAGACTTTTGTT
>JBIIRN010000072.1:0-8507 GCA_044341525.1 Sediminibacterium sp.
CAGTTCTATTCCCATTAGTAGGTCGACCATTTGCCTGGTTTGATCGAAACATCGTAGATGGTCTCGTGCAATTGTTAGCTGATACTGTAGGAAATTGTTATTATTTTATTCGCAGAATGCAATCAGGTAAGATACAGGATTATCTCCTGTTCTTTATGGGCGGTATTGCTGCGTGGATGATATTCTTCTTTTATCTCTGGAAATAAAACGAACGAATGAATTTATTACTATTATTGGCTGCACCCCTCGTCACCTGTCTCTTGATTGCAGGCACACCCAAAGCAACCTATAACAGATTCATTGCCCTGTTGGGTGCATTCCTCCAATTAATATTGGTAGGAGTATTGGTGAAGGCATTTCTTGTTGCGAGAGGGCAAGCACCGGATGATGTATATTTTTATCAGCAATTCAATTGGTTTCCTACCTGGGGTATTCAATTTCAGATAGGGGTCGATGGAATTTCTCTTTCGATGATGTTGCTCACCGCATTGGTAGTGCTCTCCGGTGTGCTGGTTTCCTGGCACCAGGAATCTATGAGCCGGGAGTTCTTTTTCCTGCTTATTTTATTGAGTTTGGGTGCTTATGGATTTTTCATGTCGAGAGATATATTTACCCTTTTCTTTTTCCTGGAACTGGCTGTATTGCCCAAATTTCTCTTAATCGGAATATGGGGGAGTGGGAAAAAAGCTTATAGTGCCATGAAACTGGCACTCATGCTGATGGCAGGTTCTGCGCTGGTTTTTGTTGGCCTGGCTGCCATCTATAACGAGACACATAGTTTTGACCTGTCACTTCTTTCCCAATACATATTTCCGGTTTCATTCCAGTATCTCTTTTTCCCTTTTCTGTTCCTGGGCTTTGGCATTTTTGCTGCCTTGTTCCCCTTTCATACCTGGGTGCCCGACGGACATGCTTCTGCACCCACCGCCGCTTCCATGTTTCTGGCAGGGATATCTATGAAACTTGGTGGTTATGGTTGCCTACGCGTCGCTTCTTTCCTAATGCCTGATGCTGCTCTTTATTACGCCCCCATCATCATCGCCTTATCAGCTATTGCTATTTTTTATGGCGCTTTTGTCACTCTGATGCAGACGGACTTAAAATATATGAATGCCTATTCTTCAGTAAGTCACTGTGGTTTTGTAATGCTGGGGATAGGCATTTACAATGCAACAGCTGCACAAGGTGCCATCCTTCAAATGATTTCTCATGGATTGATGACAGCCCTTTTCTTTGCCGCCATCGGTATGATTTATGACAGAACCCACACTCGTGAAGTGAAAGAACTGGGAGGACTTTTAAAGAATATGCCGGTTATCAGTACCTTTTTCATTTTGGCAGGTCTCTGCTCTCTGGGATTACCCGGAATGAGCGGATTTGTTGCGGAAATGACGGTATTCACCGGCGCCTGGGAAAATACATCCGGCTGGGTTCGCCTGGCTACTATTCTTTCTTGTGCTTCAATCGTAGTCACTGCAGTTTATATTCTTCGGGCCGCAGGTAAGACAGTCATGGGCCCGCTTGCAGCGGGTTGGCAGGAATTGAAAGATGCTGAATGGCAGGAAAAAATGGCTGCTGGCTTATTATTGGCGGGTATATTTATTATGGGACTAGCCCCTTTCTTAATACAACACCTGACAGGCGATGAGGCAGCTGGTCTCGTTCGTTCAGTCACGAACCAACTGACCAACAAATAAACAGGTATGCAACTGAATGATTGGCTCATATTGAAACAGGAATTGCTGCTGGTAGGATTAATACTGGGTATCCTGCTGATTTGGTTATGGAAAGAACCTTCCAATGAAACCTGGATCATTGGGATGAACCTGGTTCTACTGATCAATATTTTTGCCGGAGTTCTTGATTTTAACTACGGCTCTCTCTTTGGTGGAAGTTTCGTTGCCAGTCCACTCATTCTTGCTGAAAAAACCATTCTCAATCTCGCAGTATGGATCATCTCCCTGATTTCATATGATTGGTGCAAAAAGGCTAATCATTTACCCGAATTCTATCTGCTGTTATTAACTTCTTTGTTAGGCATGTTCCTTATGTTGTCGGCTCAAAATCTGCTGCTGTTTTATCTTGGACTTGAAATGTCTTCCCTTCCTATTGCAGCGGCGGCCGGGTTTGACTTTGGTAGAAGGCATTCTGCCGAGTCGGCTATGAAATTGGTAATCTCTTCCGCATTCTCCTCCGCTCTCTTATTATTGGGTATATCATGGCTTTATGGATTAACCGGTACACTCGATTTTAGTGGGTTAATCTCTCATATCGGTCATTCACCACTTTCCGTCCTTTCATTTTTATTAATTCTATCCGGATTGGCATTCAAAATATCAGCTGTGCCTTTTCATTTGTGGACAGCCGACGTTTATCAGGGGGCTCCTACAACCGTGACTGCTTTTTTATCAGTCGTGTCTAAGTCCGCTATTTTTATGGTGATGATTCCTCTTTTGTACCAAACCTTTGAGGAAAAAATTGATGTCTGGTATCCGGCCCTGTTAATAATAGCTCTGGCTTCTATTTTAGTCGCTAACTTTTTTGCTATTCGCCAACTGAATATAAAGCGACTATTGGCTTTTTCCTCCATCGCTCAGGTCGGATTTCTGATTATTGGCTTATCAGCTTTTACTCAAACGGGCGCCACCTCAGTTCTCTATTTTCTCCTGATTTATCTTTTTTCCAACCTGGCCGCCTTTGGCGTTGTCTCTGTTCTGTCTTCACAATATGGGAAGGAAGAAATTTCCGATGTCTCCGGCCTATATAAGACGCACCCCTTTCTTTCCTGGATTTTGACGATTGCTTTGTTCTCCTTGGCGGGTATTCCTCCTACAGCCGGTTTCTTTGGTAAATTCTTTTTATTACTCTCTGGCTCTGGTAATGGGAATTATTGGGTAATCGGATTTGCAGCTGCCAATATGGTAATATCACTTTATTATTATCTGCAGGTGGTGAAAACAATTTTTATGAATCAGCCAGTGAATCCATTACCTCAAATGCCTCTCAGTTTTTCAGTAAGATTTGCCCTCCTGCTATGTACTGCAGGTATCATTTTAATTGGGTTCATGGGCTTTTTCTTCGAACACCTGTATGAATTGATGAACGGAATAAATTAGTATTTGTATGGCCATCAATAAAAATCATGAATTTGAAGACCTGGAAGGTATCAAATGTGCCGTAGTTGAAAAAAATGTACCCGAAAATCGATCATCTTTTCTCAGGGAACTTTTAGAGTGGAATGGGTACCGCGTAATAGTGGTTCCATCGCCTCCTCCTAAGACTGCTGACCCTGCGCAGGCAGCTTTACCCCCGGCTGATTTTACTGTAGGGGTTACTGATGTCATGTTCAATGCAACTAATGCGATTTTTGGTCGCTTACTCAAATCTAGGGAGGGTAGGGTGGTTACCCGTGCTTACTGGTTACAGCAGGAAGCTATATCAGACGATACTATTCCCTACTACGAGAAAAAAAATTGATTGAACAATTTTTTTTAATCAGGTTATCTTCGCATTCTAAACAAAAGTTTCGTTCTTATGCGGTTACAGTTGTTAGTTGTTTTCTTTTTATTTTTTATTCTTAAGGGATATGCCCAACAACTTGATTCGATGATGATGGAGTACGAACTCACTGCACCCATCGAAAAAGTACACCTGCACTTCGATAAAAATATTTATAACAAGGATGAAACTATTTTTTTTAAGGGGTATATACGCACCGGCAACGATCCCAGCCAGCTCAGTAAAAACCTCTACGTAGAATGGTATGATACGACGGGAAAACTCATCAAGCAAACCGTTTCTCCCGTTTTTCAATCTTCTGCCAAGGGTTCATTTGAATTGCCTACAGGATTTACCGGAAATTTTGTACATGTTAAGGCATATACTACCTGGATGCTTAACCATGATACAGATTTTGTCTTCAAAAAAGATATCCTGATTAATTCACCGGTATTGGTATCCCCTAAACTTACTGCTCCCGTCGAACTAAAAACTACTGTGCAGGCCTTTCCGGAAGGCGGAATGGCAGTGGCAGGCATTCCCAATAAATTTGCTTTTCGTGCGACCAACCCCTACGGTGATCCCGTAAAAATCAGGGGAATTCTGGTAGACAGTAAAATGAAAAAAGTAGATACCCTGATTACACGCCATGATGGTATGGGTATATTTTCATTTACTCCTACGGTTAATGAGAATTATCAGCTCTATTGGATGGATGAAAAAGGCAAGAAAGGGACTACCCCCATAGAAAAACCCAAAACTGAAGGCATCATCATGCAGGTTCAGGGTGGAAATGAAGAAGCTACAGTGAAAATTCAACGTTCTGAAAATTTACCTGCCAATTGGAAGAAATTAAATCTTTGGATTCATCAGCACCAAAGTTTGTATTACAAAGTAAATATCAATGTCACTGAAAAACGAACCGTAATTGCCCGAATTCCCATTGATCAGCTTCCGACCGGAATTCTCCAATTTACCTTGTTCACTGATGACTTTCTTCCGGTAGCAGAGCGGATTTTGTTCGTTAATAACCGGGAGCATGAATTCAACGTTAGGGTCACTTTCCCTCTGGTTAATATGGATAAAAGGGGAAAAAACGTAGTTGAATTTTTTGTGTCAGATACAGCTTCCGCTAATCTTTCCGTCTCTATCACCGATTTTTCTTTGAATACGCCAGAAACACAGACTATCTTTTCTGATTTACTCTTAAGTAGTGATATCAAGGGAAAAATTCACAATCCCGCATATTATCTGATGAGTGATTCTGATAGTGTTACCGCTAACTTAGATCTAGTAATGCTTACGCATGGATGGCGAAGATTCAATTGGGAAAAACTTCGTTCGGGACTTCCTCCCGTTATTACTTATCCTGCTGAACAAAGTTTTATAAAAATGCAGGGTAAGGTATTTGGTTTAAAGCCCAATATGTCGGCAGCACCCCCTCAGTTAAATCTGATCATGTCAGGAAAAGACAGCAGTAAGCAGTTTTACTTTGCGCCAATCAATAAAGACGGAAGTTTTGAAGTCGCCGACATGTTTTTTTATGATACTGCAAAGGTCTATTATAGTTTCAACTCCGGAAATAAACTAACTGATATTACGCAGGTTAGGCTGGATAACGGATTACTGAGATATCAACCCGGTAAGCGAACATTGCTCGACAGAAACCCCATCACTCCCTTTGCCGACAGCGTTCTCCGTGCTAGAATGACAGCTATTTTCAATGAACAGGAAAGATTGCGAAAAATGATGGAGTCAGCTACCCTTCAGGAGGTAGTAGTTAAAACAAAAACCAAGACCAATCTTCAGATTCTGGAAGAAAAATATGCATCAGGTCTTTTTAGTGGGGGAGATGGTTATTCCTTTGATGTGGGGGAAGATGCAAAAATCATGGGGTCCATTGATATTCTTACCTTCTTACAGGGGAGGGTAGCAGGACTCAATATAACAGGTTCGGGTACCAATGCCACACTTAACTGGCGAGGTTCTGTTCCGGATCTTTATCTGAATGAAATCAGGTCGCAGGTTGGTGTAATTCAGTCCATCAGTATTCAGGATATTGCATACATTAAAGTATTTCGTCCACCCTTCTTTGGTTCCGGTGGCGGTGGGGCAGGGGGTGCAATTGCCATCTACACCAAGCGGGGACAAGACACTCGAAAAGCTGACCCCAATGCAAAAGGGATGGAATATGCTATTCTGGGAGGATACTCCCGATTTAAAGAATTCGCATTACCTCCTTACGATCGGCCCGAAACTGTTTTCGATCCCGATAACCGAACTACTCTTTTGTGGAACCCGTACGTTCTGACCAATAAGAAAAGCCCACGTGTTAAGTTGACCTATTTTAATAATGATTTTAGTAAGAAATTATTATTGGTGCTGGAAGGCATGAATAGTGAAGGGAAACTCGTAAGGGTAGTGAAGCCAATTGATGCATCTGTTCAGGATTAGCCAGCGTTTATTTTTTGCTTTTCAATGAAGAAGCCCCATTCACATCCCATTCTTGATAGCCACCAACATTTTTGGAAATATCATTCAAGTACGCACCAATGGATTACAGATGACATGAAGTTATTAAGAAGAGATTTTCTTCCCGTCGAACTTCAGTCCTTATTAGCTAAAGCCGGTGTAAGTGGAACCATCGCTGTGCAGGCCGATCAGTCGGACCACGAAACAATCTTTCTTTTAGAGTTGGCAGATCAATATCCCTTTATAAAAGGAGTAGTAGGGTGGGTAGATTTAATGGATCCCCAACTACCTGAAAAATTAGAGAAGTACCGGCAATATCCTTTACTCAAAGGATTCAGACATATTCTTCAATCTGAGTCACCAGAGTTTATGCTACAAGCTGAATTTGTCAGGGGGCTACAAATATTATCTGATTTCGATTATACTTTTGATTTACTCCTGTATCCTTCCCATTTGCCTGCTGCTATTCAATTGGTCAAGCAGGTTCCCTATCTTCGATGGGTGGTAGATCATATGGCCAAGCCGGATATAAAAAATCAACAGCTTAATGGCTGGAAGGATGAGATGGTTCAGTTGGCATCCTTCCCCAATGTTTATGTAAAAATAAGTGGATTAGTCACCGAGGCAGATTGGAGAAACTGGACGTTTTTGGATATAGAGCCTTTTATTAGCCACATTGTAACCTGCTTTGGAACTTCCCGAGTAATGATTGGAAGTGATTGGCCGGTATGTTTGTTGGCTGCCAGTTACCCTGAATGCTTGGGTGTGCCCGGTCGATTCTTTGAAAATTATTCAGAAGTAGAACGTGCTGCTCTTTTTTATCACAATGCAGCGAATTTTTACAGGATAAATAGCTAATTCAAATATGCAATAGTGACTATTTTCCGAAAGAATCCATTAATCTTCCGGTCTTCCCCGGTTTTCTGAGAATCAGTGAAAGTTCGAATGTTCGAATCGCTCCACTGGAAGAGTTGCCTATATAAATATCATAGGTTAGTCCTGCTTGCATATTCTTATACATAATTCCCAAATAGGGAATGACGGCAGTATTTTGTCTGTACCATAGTCCGGCATTTATCACCGTTGGTAAATCATCATTACTCATTAATCTCCCAAAATTTGCTCCGACGAGATAGGTATCTGCCTGATTCTGGAAAACAAAAACGGCATTCAAATTAACTGCCAAACGATCGTTGATGAATGTTTGAAAATCTGAATGGATATTATACCTGGGGGCTTCAATTTGTGTTCCATCATTTAAAGCTGTGCGGTTATTTCTGTTGAACCTAAAACCAGACACTCCTAAGTCAAAGTTTGCCTTATCTGATGTAAAAGTGTAGGTAACTCCCCCACTTACTGCATAGTAGGGTTTTACTGAATTTAATGACATTTCCTGTGTGGGTAAAGCTCTATTGAATCCGGCTAATGATAATTGGGGAGAGAATGTCAGATCATTGAAATTGATTAAGGTATTATTATAACTAACCCCTATTCCGGCACAAATGCCATGATTGTCTTCTTCATCCAGACTAACATGCGAACTGGCAGATACCTGAATAGTATTGTTTTTGAAGGCACCACCGAGCCCGGCATCCTGTAATATCATTACGCCCAATCCTACATAATTTGATGCCCGATAAGGTTGCTTAAAAATCTTTCCATCAAATGAGAGAGCCGTTGTGTTTAAGCTGATGAATTGATCACCTACTGATTGGTTCCTGACGTTGGCAGAAATTCTCCAATCTGCCTTCCCGGCTCCGGTAAGGGCCGGACTTACATTCATGGGGGAGGCGTAGAATTGAGAAAATAATGGATCCTGTGCTTGTAGTTCTCCGCTACATATTATGGCTAATCCCAATGCCATGATTCGGTAAATGAGTTGATCATATTTCATTGGATTCATTTTCATCGCATTAAAAGGAATTGACCACTTCTTTGAACTATTGAACCATCTTCTGCCACTCCTTCTGCTAACCAGAAGAATACTGACATTGGTTGAGGGGTACCATTATAAACTCCATCCCATCCCCGGTCTACATTTCTTGTCTCAAATACCTGTTTGCCAAAGCGATTAATGATTTTCAGGTATCTAAACTCAGATATACCGGTGATATAGGCATAGATTATATCATTGACACCATCCCCATTCGGAGTAAATGATTTGGGTACAAAAATATCTACTAGTTTATCATTAAATACTCTTACCAAATGTATTTACATTTTTGTAGGCACTAACTGAGGGAAGATCAACTCGCTCAATCGGACTTACAATTTGTATGATAGAGTCTAATAATACAGCCGGGAATGCATCGCAATTCTGCTGTTTGGCAGAAACTATCACATGATAGGTACCCGGAACCTGGTAGCTGGTTTGTGAATTATAAGTGGTAGCAGTCTGGCCATTGCCAAAATCCCAATTCCAGGTGAGCGGACCGGTTACCAGTGAATCAGTTTGATTGAAGAAACGAATGGGCGTATTAATACAACTGTAGTCGAATCTAAATTTAATATTCGGTGATCTGGCTTCTATTAATCGA
>JBIIRN010000073.1:0-8496 GCA_044341525.1 Sediminibacterium sp.
AATATGCAGGCCTCCTTACAATCCGTGATTATCACCGCCATCATGGCAATCCTCACCGCAATGTGGTGCTGATTCCGATTAGTGCACATGGCACCAATCCTGCCAGCGCAGTAATGGCAGGTTTCAAAGTAGTGGTAGTTAAGTGTGATGAGGCAGGAAACATAGACATGCAGGATCTGCAGCAGAAAGCTGAGCAACACAGTGCACAACTTGGCGGATTGATGGTAACCTACCCTTCGACCCATGGCGTATTTGAAGAGACCATTCGGGAAGTATGTGACCTGATTCACCAGCATGGCGGTTTGGTATATATGGATGGGGCCAATATGAATGCGCAGGTGGGTCTGACGAGTCCGGGTATGATTGGTGCCGATGTTTGTCACCTTAATCTGCACAAGACTTTTGCGATTCCGCATGGTGGTGGCGGACCCGGCATGGGCCCCATTTGTGTAAATGATAAACTTGCACCGTTCCTTCCCGGTCATTCCAGCTTAGCTAACCAGGAACAAATGCCGGGGGCAGTGAGTGCCGCACCTTATGGATCAGCCAGCATATTATTGATCAGCTATGGATATATCCGCATGCTGGGCAGTGCAGGTATTCGCAGGGCTACTGAGTATGCTATTCTCAATGCCAATTATATGAAGGCGAGACTGGCTCCTTACTATTCTATCTTATATACAGGTAAGCATGGCACTTGTGCGCATGAATTCATTGTTGACCTCCGTCCTTTCAAAGCAACAGCCGGAATTGAGGCAGAAGATGTTGCCAAGCGACTAATTGACTATGGATTCCATGCACCAACCATGAGTTTTCCAGTAGCGGGCACTATTATGATTGAGCCGACGGAGAGTGAGGACAAAGCAGAGTTGGATCGCTTCTGTGATGCAATGATTGCCATCCATGCCGAGATTAAAGCCATTGAATCTGGAACATTACCTGCAGGTGATAACCCCCTTAAAAACGCACCTCATACCATGACAGCAGTTTGTGGCAGTGAGTGGGCACATGCTTATAGCAGAGAGACAGCTGCTTTTCCATTGAGTTATGTCAGCAGGAATAAATTCTGGCCATCTGTTGCCCGGGTAAACAATACCCATGGTGACCGCAACCTGGTCTGCACCTGCGAGCCCACCGAGGCCTACGCATAAGCCAGGGGAGAAGGTTTGATTTAACGACGATAAGCTGATTGCCGCTCCAGTAGGCGGATGATCTTATCTTTTTCTGCGAGTGCATATTCATATTGGTCAATCTGTTTTTTCAGAACAGCTATCACATCATCTTTGGCAGTATAGAACAAGGCTTGTTCTTCCTTTAATTCAATGGGTATAGTTTCCCTGCCGCCGGCCTGGGGAGTTATCTGCATCTGACCTTTACCGGTAAAAAGCCAGACAATGCTCAATTCCGGATAATTATATTTTATTTTTTCAATGATGTCGGAACCAACTGAGCCTCTCCCCCTTAATTGTTTGGCGAGATAGCCGTTGGAAAGTCCGCAACTATGCTCAAAAGCATAGGCAGTTACCCCGTTGGCATGTAAAAACTTCGCTAATCTTTCTATCAGTCTCATAGGTATAAATACATTAGAAAAATAGTGATTTAACTGAGCCGATTTCATAGACCGAGGCCTAATATTGTATCGGTGATTCAAGTGCTAAATAAGCTCAGAACATCCAGGCTGACAACCGAATTTATACTTGTCCATTCCACGTATTTTTCACCCTATATGAATAATTTATGACTAAAATTCAATCGAAAACTTCTTCCTCCCTCTCTGAAAAAGCCATTCCTGCCGAACTCATGGAAAAATGGTTAACCCTGATACACCGGGCATCAACCAGGCGAATGATCAGTTACCGGGAGCGCATGCAATTGTTATGGCTTTATACGGAAGTGGAAAAAAGAGTGAGTATAACATCCCAATATCAAGACCCTCCCCCTCCGATATCTTGACCCGATAAATCTTACCTTTGCAAAAAAAACAATGGGTATTGCAGATTTTCTTTCGCAAAGAAAAGCGGCACAGGCCGCTGCGAATCTGGAAGCCGGTCAAACATTTCTGGCGAATAATGCAAAAAAAGAAGGGGTCGTAAGTTTACCCGGGGGACTTCAATATGAAATCATTCAGGAGGGAAATGGAGAGAAACCCGGAATACATAACAAAGTCACCTGTCATTATCATGGAACACTCATTGACGGGACTGTATTTGATAGCTCCGTTCAAAGGCAGCAACCTGCCAGTTTTCCTTTATCTGCTGTCATTAAAGGTTGGACTGAAGCGCTGCAATTGATGCCGGTAGGCAGTAAATGGAGACTTTATATTCCGCCTCATCTTGGCTATGGAGACAGACAGGTAGGTTCCCACATTGGGCCTAATAGCACCCTGATATTTGAAGTAGAATTACTCAGCTTTTCTTAGCCGCATTAACTATCAGGAGAAAGTTCACTCAATTCCAGCCAGCGGAGTTCCAGTTCATCCAGGTTAGACTGCACCCGGGTCATCTGAATGCCTACAGACTCGAGTTCACTAAATGGGAGATCACCACTGCTCATCTTTTGAAGCAATATTTCTTTTTCCTGGTTTAACCTGGAAAGTTCTTTTTCAATCTGCTCCCACTCTCTTTTTTCCTTGTAACTCATTTTACGTTTAGCAACTGAAGGAACACCTGAACCGTTGAGCGGAGCAGAAAAGGAGCCGGGAGAGTTTTTCTTTTCCAGCTCTTTTTTCACTTGTTCTTTGTTCAGTTGCTCGCGTTTTTCCTCTTCCTGTTGCCAGAATCGGTATTGAGTGTAGTTACCGGGGAAATCACGTATCATTCCACCCCCTTCCATTACGAATAAATGATCGACCAACCGATCCATGAAATACCGATCATGAGATACGATGAGAACACATCCGGCAAACTCATAGAGGAAATTTTCTAATACCGCCAGGGTAGGCAGATCTAGGTCATTGGTCGGTTCATCGAGAATCAGAAAATTGGGGTTGGCAAATAAAATCGTCAATAACTGCAGTCTTTTCTTTTCTCCTCCACTCAGAGAGGTTAACATCGTGAATTGTTTAGCCGGGGGAAACAGAAATAATTCAAGGAACTGTGCCGCACTCAGACTCCCCCCTGAGGCCAGGGGAAAATTTTCAGCAATAGATCGCACATATTCGATTACGCGCATGTTCTCGGGAAAGGCAAGTCCCTGTTGAGAGAAATGTCCGAATACGACTGTTTCACCAATATTCACTTTTCCACTATCGGTAGGCACCAACTGTTGCAGTACCTGGAGAAAGGTGGACTTTCCTACCCCATTGCGACCAATTACGCCAACGCGCTCCCCCTTGCTAAAAGTATAATCGAAACCTTTCAGTATGCTGAGGTCACCGAAACTTTTATACACTTTTTTCATTTCTACCACCTTCCCCCCCAGCCGACTCATTTTTACCTGCAACTGGAGATTAGTTTCCACCGGCTTTTTGGCAGCCTGCGATTCCAGTTCATAAAAATTATCCTGACGACTCTTGCTTTTGGTAGTTCGGGCTCGGGGCTGCTTTCGCATCCACTCCAGTTCCTTTCGGTAGAGATTGCGGGCTTTTTCCCAACCTGCCTGCTCACTTTCCAGCCGGGCCGCTTTTGTTTCCATATAATGAGCATAATCCCCCTTGTAAACATAAAGATGTTCACGTTCCAGTTCCCAGATTTCATCGGTTACCGCATCGAGAAAATAACGGTCATGGGTTACGAGTAACAAGGTCACCCGCTCTTGCCGAAGATAGTGTTCCAGCCACTCAATCATTTCTACATCGAGGTGATTGGTGGGTTCATCCATCATCAGCAGCGTATGCTTGTGTTCAAATCCAATATCGATAAGGGTGCGGGCCAGGGCCAGTCGCTTGCGCTGACCCCCACTAAGTTCCTTTACCGGCCGGCGAAGAAAATTAATCTCTAACCGGGAAACGATCTGCTTTACTTTCACTTCAAAATCCCATGCCTGCAGGGTGTCCATGCGATCAATCAATGCAGGCAAAGCTTCCTCATTGCCTTCCTCCACTGCTGTTTCATATTCCCGAATCAGTTGAACAATGGGATGCCGGGCGTGAAAAAGTTGATCCATAACCATACCCTCTTCATCAAATGCCGGATCCTGTTCAAAATGAGCCACGGTAAGATCCTTGTGTATGAATAATTTTCCCTCATCCGGCTGTTCCTGTCCGTTCAATATGCGCAATAAGGTCGATTTACCAATGCCGTTTCTGGCAATGAGACCGATTTTATCGCCTTCACTGATATGAAAAGAAATGGAACTAAAAAGAGGTTCTGCGCCATAACTTTTGGTCAGGCCTTCCGCAGATACATAATGCATTTTGCAAAAATACAGCTTCCTTGCGATGCGGGGAGATGATAAATGAGGGTTCCTCTTTCACAATCCGCCAATTTCAAGTATTTTTGTATACCAATGAGAAAGATAGAACTTGAAATTGTTGCCCTATCACACAGCATAACCCAATCTACTTCCTATGCCATTATATTGGCGGTAGTAAATGGAACACAGCGACTGCCCATTGTGATTGGTCCTATGGAAGCACAATCCATTGCTGTAGTGTTGGAGAATATGGCAATTAACCGACCGCTTACCCATGACCTGATGAGAAATTTCATGAAGGCCGTGAATGCCGATTTACAGGAGATAATCATCAGTGATGTGCAGGAAGGCGTTTTCTTTTCCAAACTGATTTGCCATACCGAAAATGATATCCTTGAAATGGATAGCCGAACCAGTGATGCCCTGGCTTTAGCGGTGCGTTTTGGTTGTCCCATCTATATTTATGAAGATGTGCTGAAGAAACTCGACAAACTGGAAAAAAAGATGGAAGAACCTTCCTTTTCTCCTAAGCCCGAAGAACCAGAAAAAAACACAATGGTATCTGAAGGAAGTCTCTCTCGCATGACACTGGAGGAACTGGAACAACTGTTACAGGAAGTACTGGATCAGGAAGATTATATCCGTGCCATTGCCATCCGCGATGAAATCAACAAGAGAAAATAGCCGGTTATCTCAACCGGTCAACCAACCCATTGACCATGGTCGCTTTCCCGCCTGCTAAAATCAACCTGGGTTTATATATCACTGCCAAAAGACCCGATGGCTATCACGACCTTTCCACTCTTTTCCTGCCGGTAAAACTATTAGATGCAATAGAATGTATTCCGGCCCCATCAGATGCAACCGAAGATGTTAGCTTCAATTCCAGTGGGTTACCCATTGCCGGTGATGCAAAGGATAACCTCTGTGTAAAGGCATGGCACCTACTGCAACAACAAGAGCCATCACTACCCCGGGTAATGATGCACTTGCATAAAGTAATTCCCATGGGGGCAGGACTGGGCGGGGGAAGTTCAGATGGCACTGCCATGTTATTACTACTGCGGCAACTGATTCGACATGAAATTCCTCCCGATACCCTTTCATCGATTGCACTCCGATTAGGAAGTGATTGTCCTTTTTTCCTTCACCCAGTTCCCTCACTGGCCACCGGCAGAGGTGAAATGCTGACACCGGTGGAGGTTCCCCTGAAAGGATACAAACTCTGGTTGATACACCCGGGGGTTCATGTATCAACTGCCTTAGCATTCTCACAGGTTCAACCTCAAATTCCGGCTATTGCGCTTTCCGAATTAATTCAGCTGCCGGTAGCTGAATGGAAAGGCAAAATCCATAATCAGTTTGAAAGTTCCGTCTTTGTTCAATATCCGGAATTGGCCACCCTCAAAGAAAAAATCTATGCGGCAGGAGCCGTATACGCTTCCATGAGCGGCAGTGGCAGTACGCTTTATGGACTCTTCCCGCCCCATGCCCGTTGTCCGGAACAAACGTTCGCAGGTTGCACCCAGCACTGGGTCGATCTATTGATATGAGTCCGTTTCATTGAATACTTATTATATTAAATTCATCTTTATTGAAGAATATTCAATAAAGTAAATAACCTGTTGATATTTATTCATTGAAATTGCTTTTTTGTTAGTAACTTCCAACTGCGATTTCTGCCGTAGCATTTTTTCAGCCCTTCAACTGACAGGTATGTCTTCTATTCCAACAGGTAAAGGCCTGTATGATTCCAGATTTGAACATGATGCATGTGGCATCGGATTTGTCGCCAGCATTCGCGGATATAAGTCACACCAGCACATCAGCGATGCCCTCACTGTTCTGGAAAACATGGAACACCGGGGCGCCTGTGGCTGCGAGAACAACACCGGTGACGGTGCGGGAATTCTGATACAGATTCCGCATGAATTTTTTTTTGATGAATGTCTGCATTCCGGCATTCACCTTCCTGCCTATGGCAGATATGGAGTAGGGAGTATTTTTTTTCCGCAGGATATCCGCTTAAGGGAAGCTTGCAGAGATATTTTCAATCGCACAGCAGAGAAACTGGGTCTAACTGTTTTATGTTATCGCAAGGTACCGGTGAACAAAGAAGGAATTGGCGCCACCGCCCTTTCTGTTGTCCCCTGCATGGAACAGGTTTTTGTGGGTTGCCCCGACCAGATTCAACACTCCGATGAACTGGAAAGAAAATTATTTGTCCTTCGCAACCACGTTACCCACCTCATTCAGGATACGGTAAAACAAGATGAGGTTGGATTTTATATAGCTTCCCTTTCTTACAAAACAATTGTTTACAAAGGACAATTAACCAGTTGGCAGGTGAGAAACTATTTCCCTGATCTGAGTGATAAGCGAATGGTTTCTGCCTTTGGCCTGGTACATTCAAGGTTTGCCACCAATACCTTTCCCTCCTGGAAACTGGCACAACCCTTCCGGTACATAGCTCACAATGGCGAAATCAATACCCTTCAGGGAAATCTCAACTGGTTACGCACCGGTGAACAGGGATTTACTTCCCCCTATTTCACGCGGGAAGAAATGGACATGCTACTGCCCATCGTCTCACCGAACCAGTCTGACTCTGCCTGCCTCGACAATATGATTGAATTGCTGACACTGACCGGAAGACCACTGGAACAAGTGATGATGATGTTGATACCGGAGGCCTGGGATGGCAATGAGCAGATGGATCCGGTTAAAAAAGCTTTCTATGAATATCATGCCTGCCTGATGGAACCCTGGGATGGTCCGGCCTCTATCTCTTTCACCGACGGAAAAATCATTGGTGCGACGCTCGACAGGAATGGACTTCGTCCCTCGCGTTATATTGTTACCCATGATGACCGCGTCATCATGGCATCAGAAACCGGTGTATTGCCCCTCGACCCCACTTTGGTAAAAGAAAAAGGCAGACTACAACCCGGTAAAATGTTCGTAGTAGATATGGAGCAAGGACGTATTATCAGCGATGAAGAACTCAAGCAACGAATTTGCAGCAAGAAACCTTATGCGGAATGGCTGAATAAATATAAAATACGACTCGAGGAACTACCTGAACCCCGTGTGATGTTCACCCACCTCGAATCTGATCAGATATTGAAATACCAAAAAGCATTTGGCTACAGCACCGAAGACCTCGATACCATTATTGCCCCCATGGCCCTTGAAGGGAAAGAACCCATAGGTTCGATGGGTACAGATATTCCATTGGCAATACTGAGTGAGCAGCCACAACACCTCAGCAATTATTTCAAACAACTCTTTGCCCAGGTTACCAATCCGCCCATCGATCCGATCCGGGAGCGCATGGTGATGTCGCTGGCAGTATTCGCCGGTAGCAATGGAAACATTCTGGTTGAAGATCCACTCTCCTGCCACTGTGTAGCCCTGCAACATCCTGTATTGAACAACCATGAACTGGAAAAGATAAGAAGCATCGATACCGGAATCTTCCAGGCCAAAACTTTACAAACTTATTTCAGGGCCGATGGAGAACCGGGATCACTGAAGAAAGGGTTAGACCGGCTTTGTCGTTATGCGGTTGATGCGGTAGAAGATGGCTTTGAAGTAATTATTCTCACTGACCGGGCAATCGATTCAGAACATGCCCCCATCCCCTCTCTTTTAGCCACCAGTGCCGTTCACCACCACCTGATTCGAAAGGGTTATCGGGGTAAGGTTGGAATCATTGTGGAAGCAGGCGATGTATGGGAAGTACATCATTTTGCCTGCCTGCTCGCTTTTGGGGCAACCGCTATCAATCCTTATCTGGCTCTGTCTACTATCAGGGACATGAAACTGAGTGGAAAAATAAATACTGAACTGGAGCCCGATCAACTCAAGAAAAATTATGTAAAAGCAGTCAATGAAGGATTGCTGAAAGTGTTTTCCAAAATGGGTATCTCTACGCTTCAATCTTATCAGGGGGCACAGATATTTGAAATTATAGGACTGGATGCGAAAGTGGTAGATGTTTACTTTACCGGTGCCACTTCGCGCATCAGTGGTATGGGACTCGATGAAATTGCCCGTGAAACACTCTCGAAACATTTCTTTGCATTCAGCAGGAAGGAAATTCCGGTGAATCGACTTCCGGTGGGAGGTGTCTACCAATGG
>JBIIRN010000074.1:0-8418 GCA_044341525.1 Sediminibacterium sp.
GCCTCGAGTCGGCTCTCTGCTAAATAATTTTTTTCCAACTGCACATTAAAAGGAACGGGCGTATCCAAAGACGCGCAGCGCAACACCGGCGCATCCAGCAGCTCAAAACAATGCTCCGAAATCCAGGCAGCTATCTCACCCCCAATTCCTCCGACAAGATTATCCTCATGCAGAATCAATACCTTACCGGTTTGAGCTACCGCTTGCTTTATCGCCTCATAATCAAGTGGTAATAAACTGCGCAGGTCTACTATATACAGGGAAACATCCGGATGATTTCGCTGATACTCCATCGCCCAGTGTACCCCGGCACCATAGGTGATCACTGTTATATCTTCTCCCTCGCTAATAGTTTTTGCTTTGCCGATTTCAATTTCATAATATTCATCGGGCACCGGTTCTGATTGGCTGCGGTAGAGCACCTTGTGCTCAAAGTACATCACCGGATTGGGATCCTGTATCGCCGCATTGAGTAAGCCCTTGGCATCATAGGCCCCTGAGGGATAAACCACTTTCAAGCCGGCTACATGCGTGAACCAGGCCTCATTGCTCTGCGAATGAAATGGTCCCGCCCCCACACCGGCACCCGTCGGCATGCGAATCACTACCGGCGCCGGCTGACCCCAGCGATAATGAATCTTCGCCAGGTTATTGACAATCTGATTAAATCCCACCGTTACAAAATCAGCAAACTGCATCTCCATCACACTGGGTATGCCTTCCAGTGCCAGTCCCAATGTAACCCCTACAATCGCACTCTCACAAAGGGGCGTATTGCGCACCCGATGTTTTCCAAAACGCGCCATCAACCCCTCCGTTACTTTAAAAGCACCCCCATACTCCGCAATGTCTTGTCCCATCAAAACCAGCCGAGAATCCCGCTCCATACTTTGCTCCAAGGCCTCTTTGATTGCATCTAACATGCGCTTTTCCTTTACTCCTGTATCCCGCGGATCGGGCTCTGGAAGCAATACCGGTGCTGTTTGCCTTATCGCATATACATCCTTTACTTCTTCTGAGGTATCGGGAACAATGGGCTGCACCTGCTCGGCCAACACCAACTCGTTATCTATGTAGGCCTTGTGCTCATGTCGTATGGAAGCAACTTCCATCTCTGTAAGAATTCCTTCCTGCACGAGGAATTGCTCATAATTCTTGATGGGGTCTTTGCGTCCCCATTCTTCCATTAATTCTTTAGGAACATATTTGGTGCCACTGGCTTCTTCATGTCCGCGCATGCGAAAAGTCATGCACTCTATCAGGTAAGGCTTTTTCTCGCGCAGGCAATATTCGCGCACACCGCGAATGGTGTCGTGCACGGCCAGTACATTGTTGCCGTCAATCACCACTGTTTCCATTCCATACCCTATCCCCTTATCTGCCAATTGTTTGCAACGGTATTGTTCACTAACCGGGGTGCTGAGGCCGTAGCCATTGTTTTCAATGATAAAAATGACCGGCAGGTTCCAAACAGCAGCAACATTCAGGGCTTCATGAAAATCACCTTCGCTGGTACCTCCGTCACCGCTAAACGCAACTGCGACCTGCGATTCTTCCTTCAACTGGTGAGCCAAAGCTGCCCCATCTGCCAAGGCAAGCTGCGGACCTAGGTGCGAAATCATACCACAGATGTGGTGTTCACTGCTGCCAAAGTGAAAGCTGCGCTCCCTTCCCTTGCTATAGCCTTCTTTGTGACCCTGCCATTGTTGAAACAAACGATGCAGGGGCATGTCACGGGTAGTAAATACCCCCAGGTTGCGGTGCAAGGGCATGATCCAGTCCTTCCGATCAAGCGCCGCAGTAGCACCCACGGCAATGGCTTCCTGACCGATACCACTGAACCACTTGCTGATCTTCCCCTGGCGCAATAATACCAGCATTTTTTCTTCAATCATTCGGGGCAACAGAAGCTGTCGGTACAAATGAATGAGCTCCTGATTACTATAATTATTGCGCTGAAAATTCATGAGAGGGTTTGTTACACAAATCTACAAGTTGAAACGCTCTCTTTGGCATTTGTATCGCATAAAAAAGCCGTCCGCAAAAGCGAACGGCTGGAAAAATTTTGATGGGAGCGTAGATTAATCTCTACGGGCAAGTTTACTCAACAGGCGCAAAATCTCCATGTACAACCAAACAATGGTTACCATGAGACCAAAGGCACCATACCATTCCATATCAGCGGGCAGGCCACGGTCTGCTCCCTGCTCAATCATATCAAAATCGAGAATCAAATTGAGTGCGGCAATTGCTACCACAAATAAACTGATTCCAATACTCAGCAGGCTACTGTCACTCATGAAGCTGACATTCACGCCGAACCAGCCCAATATCATGGTCAGCAAATAAAAAATCGCAATCCCCATGGTGGCTGCAATGATTACGGAACGGAAACGCTGTGTAGCGCGAATGATGCGGAAATTGTACAATAGAAACACAGAGATGGCTACTCCAAAGGTGAGTCCCACCGCCTGCATAATCAGACCCGGATATTTCTCTGCAAATGCCTCATTCAGAATTACTGAAATACCGCCTATAAAAAGACCTTCCAGAATGGCGTACAAGGGAGCAATGTATTTTGCCCAGCCCGGCTTAAATACAATGGCAATCGCCAGGATCAGTCCGCCAAAAATTCCCACCATCATCAGGGTTTGCATGGTGGAAGGCTTGCCCTCCTGAAAAAGGTGCCAGTTAAAAGCAGCTGCCGCGATGAGTAAGGCCAGCATGAAGCCAAACTTGAGGATGGTACCTCGAACCGTCATTACGCCCTGGCGGGCAGCATCCATTGCCAGTGCCTTATCAAACATCTTCTCGGTCAAGGTGGGGTTACCGGATTCAAAAAGAGCCATAGTTTTTAAAATTTTATATTACAAATATACTGATTTTGGAATGGTTCCGGAAGGGCCGCCCAAGAGGTATTTGTTAAAAAACCCTACGGCTGATATCGGTTTATTCCGACCAATTAACTTTCAAAAAGCATACCAAGTATAACGGGGCTGTCAGGGTGACGGATTCGCAAAACCGGAATCAGGAACCCATGAAAACAGTAAAAAAAGGCTACTACTAAAAGACAGGAAATATTATCTTTATGCACTTATATATTTTAACATATTAGCATGAAAGAGACGATTCTTCAGGATGTAGTGATCAAGTTTGCAGGCGACAGTGGAGATGGGATGCAGTTGACGGGACAACAGTTTACGAATAACACAGCTATGCTGGGTATCGACCTGGCTACCTTCCCCGACTTCCCCGCAGAGATCAGGGCCCCCATCGGTACGCTACCGGGGGTGAGCGGATTTCAGCTACACTTTTCTTCCAATAAAGTTTTTACTCCGGGTGATATCGCTGATGTGCTGGTGGCGATGAACGCCGCTGCATTGAAAGTTAACCTCAAGGCCATCAAGCCGGGAGGAAAGATTATTGTCAACATTGATGGCTTTGATGCGAAGAACCTGCGATTGGCGAATTATCCGGAAGGCGTCAATCCGCTGGAAGATGGAAGTCTCGACAGTTTTGAAGTGATCAAAATAGATGTTACCAAGTTGACAAGGGAAGCGCTGAAAGAGTTTGCCGAATTAGGCAACAAAGAGAGAGATCGCGCGAAGAACATGTTTGTGCTGGGCTTTATTTATTGGATGTACAACCGGAATCTCGATAGTACCATTAATTTCCTGCGGGAAAAATTCGGCAAGAAAGAAGTCATTCTGAACAGCAACATAAAAGTATTGCAGGCAGGTTACCACTATGGTGAAACCACTGAAGCTTACGCCTCGCGCTATGTGGTGGAGAAGGCCAAGATGAAACCCGGAACCTACCGGAGCATCATGGGTAACCAGGCCCTTTCGATGGGATTGATTGCTGCCAGTGAAAAAAGTGGCTTACCTATTTTTCTGGGTGCGTATCCGATTACACCGGCTTCAGATATTTTACATGAAATGAGTCGGTACAAAAATTTTGGTGTAAAAACTTTTCAGGGGGAAGACGAAATTGCTGCCATCACTGCTGCTATTGGAGCCAGCTATGGAGGCAACCTGGGTGTTACCACCACATCCGGCCCCGGTATGGCATTGAAGACAGAAGCCATGGGATTGGCTGTGATGCTGGAAATACCTTTGATAATTGTGAACATTCAGCGGGGAGGTCCTTCCACCGGCCTACCCACCAAAACAGAACAAAGTGATTTGCTGCAAGCTTATTACGGAAGAAATGGTGAATGTCCGATGCCTGTTATCGCCTGCTCTACTCCCAGCGAATGTTTCCATATGGCATTTGAAGCCGTGCGAATATCGGTTCAACACATGACACCGGTAGTACTTCTCAGTGATGGATACATTGCGAATGGTGCTGAGCCCTGGCGTTTCCCGCAATCTGCCGATCTTCCGGAAATCAAAGTGAATTTCAAAAAATCGCTCGATGCAGATGAGCCGAAATTCCAGCCCTACCGCAGAGATGAAAAGCTGGCACGTGCCTGGGCTATTCCCGGCACACCCGGACTTGAACATCGAATCGGTGGGATCGAAAAGCAAGACATTACCGGTAACATCAGTTATGATCCGGAGAACCACCAGCACATGGTGAATGTGCGTCAAAGCAAAGTAGACAAGATTGCACATTATATACCACAGCAGGAATTAGAATGTGGTCCAGAGAAAGGAAAGGTATTGGTGCTCGGATGGGGTTCTACCTATGGTGCCATCAAGAGTGCAGTACTTCAACTGTTAGGAGAGGGTTATGCTGTGAGTCATGCTCATTTGCGTTACCTGCGCCCCTTCCCTGCTAATCTGGGTGAGATCCTGAAAAATTTTGATCAGGTATTGATTCCTGAAATTAACAATGGTCAACTCATCAAGATCATTCGCGATCAGTACCTGGTTGATGCCCAGGCATTCAATAAGGTGATGGGTGTTCCTATTACCAAGGGAGAACTGGTAGAAGTGATTCGCAAGATGCTCTGAGCCCTGCCTGTTAGAAATGTGGGGCCATGATTTTTGTATAGAAAAGTAATGAACACTTTTCAATCTTCTTCTGCTATGACTAAAGTCCTACCCATTGCGGTTCTATTGATTGCCCTCACTATTTCCTGTTCGGCACAAAAAATTTTTTCGGTGAATTATGAGCACCAGGCCGATATTAAAGTCTGGGTGGCTCCTTACGAACACCAGGCCGACCTAAAGGTTTTTAAAGTAAAGTATTCCCACCAGGCCGAAGGCAATGAAGGGAAATGGTTTTTTACCGATTATGCTCATCAGGCACAGAAGAAAATTTTTTTTGTAAAGTACAGGCACCAGGCCAATCTCATTATCTACTTTGTTCCTTATATCCATCAGGCAGGTTGGAGGGAGAATTCCAAAAAGCACTTGCTGTATTAATAGAATAAAATGCAATAGGCCGCTGCGATTTTTTTATGCTGCAATTTTTCTTTCGTTAATCAATTTTACATACCCGGGTTTCACAAGAAGCGTGGCAGGGAAAGAGTGGTGTATCCACTTCTTGATTGATTAACAAAACATTTGAAAAAATTCTCATTACTTCGTTACACCAATTTAATGTTTATGTAATTTACCCGACAACTCGTCGTTTATTGTGTACTTGTATTGCTATTCCCTTTACAGGCAGTCAGTCAAAGAATGAATACTGATAAAACAGGGCCACCCAGAAAAAATGAAATTCGGGCCAATCTGTTTACAGGTTTGTTGGGATTACCCGAGTTGAATTACGAACGCTTATTGAATGACAACAGCGGCCTGGGTCTTGCAGTCAGTGTGGCGTTGGAAAACAAAGAGTTCATGGCTACACGTGCCTTGGTGTTACCTTATTATCGCATGTATTTTGGCAAGGGATATGCTTCCGGATTTTTCATTGAGGGGAATATGGGGTTGTCATTTGAACAACAACCGGAATACAATTTTGGTATCTGGCCAACTCCTCCGGTTCAATACAAATCAGGTGTATACTATGGACTGGGATCTGCAATTGGTGTAAAGCTGGAAAACAGAAACAGATTGATTGGTGAAGTTTTTCTTGGTGGCGGAAGACTTTTTGGAGATAGTTATGATGGCGCTTACTTGCGCGCAGGGGTTTGTTTGGGGGGAAGATGGTAATAGCCCTTTCTTAGTAATGATATCTTTGAAGAGAGGCGCGCGCTTCCACTAAACTAACATCCTGTCATCGCTTGAACTCGATGATGTGTTCGGAAGCATATGAGTCATCACCCGGCTTGATCCGCTTGACATAAAACCTTGCTCGCTTACCCAAACGAAGACAGGTGTATTTTTCACGCATGCTCTCCGGTTCATTCAGTGGCTGCAAGGATGGGTACCACAAAATGTATCCGGGCTTTTGAAACAAAAGTTGCGGCTTCGTCCAGTCCTGGCTATTAGCTCCTTCACCTAAATCTTTGTGGCGGTTAAATGAAATATAAATTTTATCCCCCCGCCATGATTTGCCTTCTACATGTCCCATCAACATTACCCAACAATTCAGATAAGTATTCCAGCTCACTGAAGGTCCCCAGTGAAATCCGCCACCGGGTGAAGAAGCCGGACCGCCACCTTGTTTTCGATCTATCTGTAATGCCTTTACCGGCTGTCCGATACGATTGTGTGGTTGTGTAAATGCTTTCCCATCCCAACGACGTGCCTTCCCCTCCGGGGCATCCAGATCTTGCAAAGCTATTCTTGCTACGCTGATACATTGACCACTCCATTCCGTATCAGCATTATAAGTGGCAGAATCATACACTCCCGGATATCCATACTCACCATAAAAAAGATAAAGATAGTCCCCACTGGCAACAGCAGATGGATCGCCGACACCTCCGGCAAAAGTATTGGAGCTGTTCTGTGGCTTTAAAATCATGCGGGCATCGAGGTCTTCAATGAACAATCCTTTGTTTTCCCAGCTTTTTCCACCATCAATAGATTTCATCACACCAATGCGACAAACTGCTGCCGGACTTTCAGGACCTGTTAATCCCTGCGGCCATCTTTTATTGTGGTATCCTTGTCCCGTAACACTATCATAAGGCAATGTTTCCGGATAATTTTCATTGTGGTAAATGCCGTAAAGTGTTTTACCCGTTGCATCTTTTTTATCCTGATAGACCGTTTCAAACCATACAGCCCCGTGTAGGCCGGGTTGACCGATGGGAGCGTTGAGCGGCATGGAAGGATTGGTGAACTTATCCCTGGAATGAGAGAAGACTTCCTCGGGATTCAATCCATCGGCATATTTCAGATCGCGGGCATATCCCCACAACGGATCTTCTCCATACTTTCCGGGAAAGATGCGAAACGTATCGCCCACCCAGGCTTCGGCCATATTACAATCAACAAAAGAATTAAAAGTAACCCTGGGTGCAGGTTTAAGCTCGAAAAGGGGAGAGAATGATTCTTCCTGCCGACAGGAAAGCAGGAAACCTATGGCAAACAATGTGCCTGCAACAGAGTATCGCATAACAAGTGTTTATAAAGATTGAAAAATGACACTACTTAATATTTCTTCAGCTCCTTGATGATGGCACGAACATCGCGATCAATCTTCTCATCAGAAATCCTTTTTCCATAAATCTCAGAGGTTGTCCATCCCTGCCATATTGCTTTATCGGTTACCGGGTTCATCATACTCAATGTGAGGGTTCCCTCCCTCACCTGACGGGTAGCAGTATTGAACCCCACGAGATTGGAAGGATAAAAAATCGGCACCCAGCGGCGGGTAGCAGGATTAAAAAACCAACTGGTAGTAGGCTGAGAGTAAACGGGCACATTTACATTCTGTTGGGATTGATCAACTACTACGTCAAAAACCAGAAAAACATCGGGGTTGGCATTGTTGATCTTCCACCCATGTTCCTGCAAGTATTTGTCAATGGTTCTTTTAATTTTTGTATCGCGAATGCTGTTCAGATTTCTGCGCTTGGTGTCAAAGTTTTTATCATCATCGGCATCTGCCCAGGCATAAGTAGAGACGCTGGAGAGATCGAATGAATCATCGTGCTGGTGGTAGGCTCGCTGAGCACAACCGATGAAAAACAAACAGATAAAAAGGAAGACGGATAAAGAAGAGACAAATTTCATAAAAAAGTTTTTGATGTTCACTTTCTGCAATGTACTAAATTTTATTATTGGCAAAATCAGGCGCATCCGGGCTTTTTCAGAACAATGCTGTTCTGTTGCATCGAAATCCAACGGGAATTTTCTTCCGATTGTAATCAAAGCTGATAGATTCGATATGTTCTGATTAAAGAGGAAAATTGTTGATAAGAGAAACAGGTAGACGGAAGTAAATCGTAGGGGAGTTGCAACCATCAAACCAGGGGAACACTAATGGTCACCCTTGTTCCTGCGCCCTGCTCACTGTCGAGCAGTAGCTCACCTCCCGTAAGTTGAACCCGGTGCTGCATATTCATCAATCCCA
>JBIIRN010000075.1:0-8341 GCA_044341525.1 Sediminibacterium sp.
AAATAATAAGAGCCATAAATACCTGCAGCCAATACCAGAATCGGTAAAAAGGTTGATTCCATGCCTATAGCGAGACCTCCGATGATATTGGTGGCATGACCGGTAGAAGATTGTTTGATAATGCTGTTTACCGGGCGCTTACCCATTGCGGTATAATATTCGGTGATAATGCTCATCAGGGTTCCCACGGCGAGTCCCACCAGAATAGCTGCAAACACGTTCATCGGTGTGAATGTGAAGCCGCGCAATACCATGCTTTCGGGTAAAATATAAATAGTAAGGAAATAACAGGCAATAGCAGTAAGGACGATAGAGCCCCAGTTACCCATATTCAACGCTTTCTGAACACCTGCAGTGTTTACACCGGCCGTATCAGAAATACGAACGAAGAAAGTTGCAACTATGGAGAAGATAATTCCAACGCCGGCAATTAACATAGGCAGCAGGATGGCAGAAATTCCACCAAACTGATCAACAAGCGGTAGTTGGTTGGCTCCGGTCACTTCGCGGCCGAGTACCATGGTAGCCAGTACGGTGGCTACATAACTACCAAAAAGGTCGGCACCCATACCGGCCACGTCTCCTACATTATCACCCACGTTATCTGCAATGGTGGCAGGGTTGCGGGGATCATCTTCAGGAATACCTGCTTCCACTTTACCAACTAGGTCAGCGCCTACGTCGGCAGCTTTGGTATAAATACCACCCCCTACACGGGCAAAAAGAGCAATGCTTTCTGCACCCAGGGAGAATCCGGTTAAAACTTCAATGGCTCTTTTCATTTCCTCGCTGTCAACTGCTGCACCGGGTGCAAGCAAATGACGGATGATGATAAACAAACCGCCGAGTCCCAATACAGCCAGACCTGCTACACCCATACCCATCACAGACCCACCGGTAAAGGATACCTGCAAGGCCTTGCTCAGACTGCTTCTGGCAGCTTGTGCTGTGCGCACATTGGCGCGGGTCGCAATTTTCATTCCGATAAAACCGGCCAGTGCACTGAAGAGGGCACCGATAATGAATGAAACAGCGATACTCCAGTGGCTATTTTTATCTGAATAGCCCATTACCCCCAGCAACAAGGCAACGATGATCACAAAATAGGTGAGAATCTTGTATTCGGCTTTCAGGAAGGCCATAGCTCCTTCAGCGATGTAATTACTGATCTCTTTCATCCGATCAGTTCCGGCATCCTGGCGGGAAACCCAATTGAACTTAATGAGCGTATAGAGCAGTCCGATAATACCCATAACCGGAACCGCATAAATAATTTGTTGCGTCATAAACAATGTATATCTGGTCTAAACTTTAAAAGTCTGCAAAAATAAGGGAATTGAACAAAAAACAGGGTGAAAACGGGGGTTGTTTCAGGGGGAAAAGGATCAATTTTACAACAAGGTGGTATCGGCCAGTCCGGTAAAGACATTACTGATTTTTCCGGCAGCCCAGATATTGCGGTTGAAGCGGTTACCCAGAACTATGATAACGGCATCATCGGTAATCAGCCGCTTAAAAACAGTGTTGTTTCCATGCCACCATCCGTTGTGGTAGATAACGGGGGGAGCATCCGCAGGAAAATAAAGGTGCCACCCCAATCCATAGTTTCGGTTTCCCTTGGTTTCATGACTATAAGGCTGGTAGGCCATGTCTTGCAGGGTGGTGAGACTTACATATTTGCCTGTTTTAAGCGCTTCATTCCATTTGAACAAATCCCTGACCGTGCTATATATGTTTTTGTCCCCATATACTACATCAAAGGTACCGAGGGGATAGGGAGAATTTCTATAGTCATAAGAGGGAACATAATTCCCGGTATCCCTCATACTGAAGACGAAGCTACTGTTCATTCCCAGGGGGGTGAACAGACTATCTTTCAGATAATCCGGATAGTTTCTGCCCGTCACTTTTTCTATCACCATTGCCAGCAGGGCGTAGTTGGTATTACAATATTGATATCGGGTATTGGGTTTTGCTGTCGCAGGAATTTTGTAACGGATCATGTAATCTACTACATCGCGGTTCGTAGCGAGGCCATTAAATCTTTTCGGGTCCCGATAGTACTCCTTTTTATAGACCCATCTTCCTCTCTTGTTTTTGTAGCGAACGGTTCTGCTGCCGGTTGCATTCATGAAATACTCGTACTTGGGTAATCCACTTCGGTGATTGAGCAGCAGTTTCAGTTGAATGCCCCGGTAGGGGAAGCCCGGTATATAAGTTTCTACCGGATCATTTAAATCCAGTTTCCCCTGTTCATATAATCGAAGAATGGCAGAAGCAGTAAATGTTTTTGAAATCGATGCTAAGTGAAAGGGGGTCAGTGAATCTATGAGCTGTCGGGTAGAGCGGTCATACTGCCCCTGGTAATCTTCGAAAATAATTTCCCCATTTTTAGCCACCAAAATACCTCCGCTGAAGCCGGTATTCAGCAGTAGCGATTGATAGATAGGTTGTATAGCACGTCGGTAATTTTCTTTTTCCTCAGCATTCAGTCCACCGGATCTTACAGATGAGTTCACCCATTCATTACCAGTTGTATCGTTTCCGGGGTGGCAAGACAACAGCAGAACAGCACATATAGACATCATCATAATATGATACATTCTTCGGGTAAGGATAATGATATTCAAAGATAATTCATATCATGCCAGCGGGAAGTATTGGTGGATAAGTAGATATTTTTTGGAGAGATATTTACATTTAATTTTGATACCATGAACCAACAGTCCAAGACCAGTTTTCCCAAAGAGAAAATCAATATCCTTTTCCTTGAGAACATCAGTGATGCAGCCATTAGGTTATTCAAACAAAACGGATATGTAAATGTTCGCAAAATAGCAGGTGCGTTGAGTGAACAAGATTTGATTAGGGAGTTGAAAGATGTTCATCTCGTGGGCATTCGTTCCAAGACCCGGATTACCAAAAAAGTATTGGAAGCAGCTCCCAAGCTTCAAGCGATTGGGTGCTTTTGTATTGGGGTGAACCAGGTTGACCTGGAAGCGGCAACTGATGCGGGGGTGGTGGTTTTCAATGCGCCCTACAGCAATACCCGCAGTGTGGCTGAATTGGTGATTGGAGCAGCCATCATGCTCATTCGTCGGATTCCGGATAAGAACAAAGCAGCCCATGCGGGGGTATGGATGAAAGATGCCCGGGGTAGTTTTGAACTGCGGGGAAAAACCTTGGGTATTATAGGATATGGGAACATCGGTTCTCAGGTCAGCGTTCTTGCGGAAGCCCTGGGAATGAAAGTTTTGTTCTATGATATCGAAACAAGGCTCCCCCTGGGGAATGCCGCTGCTGCGAAAAATTTGAAGGATTTGGTCAGCCGGGCTGATATCATTTCTTTACATGTTCCTGAAACAGAATTGACCCGGAATATGATTAATCGTTCTATGCTGAAATTTTTCAAGCAGGGGGCAATTCTAATCAATTATGCAAGGGGAGAAGTGGTGGATTTGGATGACCTGGCCACTGCGCTGGCACAGGAATTGGTAAGTGGCGCAGCCATTGATGTTTACCCCTTCGAACCGGAAAAAAATGGAGACACATTTATTACTCCTCTGCAAGGACTTCCCAATGTTTTACTAACACCTCACATTGGTGGCAGCACCCAGGAAGCGCAGGAAAACATAGGTGCCGATGTCAGTATGAAAATGTTTCAATACCTCGAGCGGGGAATTACCGCAGGCTCTCACTCAGTGCCGGCATTGGCGTTACCGCCGGTTGAAAATGCCCACCGCATCCTGCACATCCATAAAAATGTTCCCGGCGTTCTCACCTCCATCAATGCTGCCTTATCGGGGAATCACATCAATATCGTTGGTCAGTACCTTACCACCAATCCCCGCATTGGATATGTTGTTTTGGATGTAGATAAGAAATTGTCTCAAAAAGCGGTCGGTCTCCTGCGGGAGGTAAAACACACCATTAAGGTGAGGGTGCTCTATTAGGATTTAACTTACTGATAAGTAGTTCACTTCCCCTTGCGTTTGGGAAATCTCGACTTCCCCAGTAACTTTGTGTTTAAATCGGAACATGAATACATTAACTGATATACCTGTTCAACTTACTCCCGGAGCTATTGCTGAAATCAAACGGCTCATGCAGGAACCCGGATTTGACAACACCCAATTGCTTAGAATTGGTGTGAAGGGTGGGGGGTGCAGCGGCATGACCTATGTGCTGGGCTTTGAAGTACCCACAGCAGAAGACCAACATTTTAGTATTGAAGGGATACCCTGCATCATGAACAAAAGCCATGAATTGTATTTGTACGGAATGGAGGTAGATTGGCAGGGTGGTTTGAATAGTCGTGGCTTTACTTTTTCCAATCCCAATGCAAGTAAGACCTGCGGATGTGGTACCTCTTTCGCAGTGTAATAATTGCTCTGGTCTAACTAGATTAATAAAAAAAACCTGCCATTTGGCAGGTTTTTTATTGGAATAACAGGGTATTGATTATTTCTTTTTCTTCCCTTCATCTTCCAGTTTACCCAGTGGTCTGTCTTTGGCAAAATCAACCAGAATGGGAGCTGCCACGAAGATGGATGAATAGGTACCTGTGATTACACCAATCAACATGGCGAAAGAAAAACCACGGGTCACTTCACCTCCAAAGATGAACAGAATCAGGATGGTAAGAAATACAGTCAGCGAGGTCATTACTGTTCTGCTCAGGGTTTCATTGATAGCTTTATCGATGATGGTTGCGTTGGGAACACCTTTCATAAGTTTACTGTCTTCCCGGATTCGGTCGTATACAATCACCGTATCGTTCATGGAGAAACCGATTACAGTCAATACAGCCGCAATGAAATGCTGATCGATTTCCAGTGGGAACGGAACAATTTTCCGGCAGAAGCTGAATACAATCAGCGTCACAAATACGTCGTGCAGCAAGGCGAAGATGGTTCCGAGTGAGTATCTCCAGTCACGGAAGCGAATGAAGATATAGAGACAGATAATGACAATACCGAAGATAACCGCCTTGGTAGCGCCTGATTTCAGGTCGTCGGAAATAGTGGGTAATACTTTTTGAGAACCCAACTTGTAGTCTTTCTCAAATTTTTCAAAGCTCACATTCTCCGGAAGATGAGGTTTTAGCCCGTTATATAGTTTCCGCTCAACCAGAGAATCAATATTGTTTCCTTGCTCACGAATCATATAAGAAGTAGTGATGTTGAGTTGATTCTTCACATCTACTGTCTTAATGATCACCGGCTCTTTGAATTCATTTTTGAGTTCATTTCTGATCTGATCTTCGTCTACCGCCTTATCAAATCGGATGGTATAACTTCTTCCTCCGGAAAATTCAACCCCTTCATCAAAGGCCTCTTTCATGAAAAGGGTGCTAATACCCAATGCGAAAATCACAACAGATAACATGTATGCATATTTCCTGTAACCAATGAATTTAAAATTGGCTTTGCGGAAGATTTTGCGGGATAGATTGGTAAAGTATTCAAAATGTCTGTTCCGGTTGGTGTACATATCGGTAATCAGGCGGGAAACCAGGATACCGCAGAACAAAGAAAGCAGAATACCAATAATCTGCGTGGTAGCGAAACCGAGTACCGGTCCCAAACCAAAATAAGCCAGGATGATGGCGGTCAATAGGGTTGTAACGTGCGCATCGAGTACCGGGGCTAAAGAACGTCTGTAACCATCTGCCACCGCAATAGAATAACTCTTACCACGGGTCAGCTCTTCTTTGATTCTTTCAAAGATAATTACGTTGGTATCTACGGCCAGACCTACAGTAAGTACCAGACCTGCGATACCGGGGGCTGTCAGGGTAAAGCCCAAAGAACTCAGGATACCCACGGTGAACAGCAGGTTCAGAATCAGGGCGATATTGGCTACCCAGCCGGCAGTATTGAAATACAACAACATGAGGGCGAAGATCACGAGGAAAGAAATCAGGAATGATAAACCACCTCCAATAATGGTTTCCCGACCGAGGGTTGGTCCAACTCCTTGCTCCTGAACGATTTTCGCCGGAGCGGGCAATTTACCGCTCTCCAGTATTTCTGAGAGGTCTTTGGCTTCTTTCAGTGTATAGTTACCGGTAATCTGTGAGTTACCGGTTGTAATGGGGTCATTTACATTGGGGGCTGAGTACACGAAGTTATCCAGCACAATCGCAATCGGCTTACCCACATTCCGGGTGGTCATCTTAGCCCAGATATTGGTACCGATTTTGTCCATATTCATTTTAATCGCGATTCTGCCCTTCTCGTCATAGTCCTGTGAAGCACTGCTGATATGATCTCCTTCCAGTTCTGCCTGTCCGTTATCAAGTGTTTTGATGGCATAAACAGTCAGGATATCGCCGGCCTTCGGATCGGTAGATTGCATTTCCATTTTTCCATACATGAAAACCAGGTTGGATGGGAACTTGCTTTTCACCACATCCATTTCCAGGTAATCGTTCAGACTGGCAGTGTCTTTTGCATTGATATATCCAATGGCAGCGGGGAATACGGGATTACCGTTGGGGCCCGGGAATGGCTGGGCAACCTGCATCAAACGGAAGATAGGATTTTGCACAGCACCTGCTTTAGCAGAAGTATCTGTTTTGTTACCCTCTTTACCGGTGGCAAGATTGGAAATAGCAGAGATACTGGTAGTCTTACTGGTATCGCCGGCAGCGGTTGCTTTCTTGTCGGCACTGTCTTTTTTCTTGGCTGATAGCGTTGAATCCTGTTTTCTTACCCCGTTAACATAGTCCTGCGCAGCTTTATCGGCAGCCACCAGTGCATTTTGGATATCGCGGCTTTCGAGGGTATAGGTTTCGAAAAATTGCAGGTTGGCGGTAGATTGAAGGTAGGAACGCACCCGATCTTTGTCATTAACACCAGCCAGTTCAATGTTGATGATACCTTTAGCCGGATCGGGATTGATGTTGGGAGAAGCCACACCAAAACGGTCGATACGGGTACGTAAAATTCGATAGGTATTATTGAAGGCAGAGGTCGCCTGCTCACGCAGATAGGCAGTTACTGCATCGTCATTGGCGTCAAATTTTACCTTGCCATTGCTCCGGGAAGCGAATAAAGGCGCGAGTTTTCCGGTTGGATTTATTTTAGAGAATTCCTCCCGAAACAGGGTAATCAGATCAGCACCCCCATTGGCTTTGCGGGCAACTGCTTGTTGTAATGCTTTGTTGAAAACCGGGTCTTTGGTGTAGTTGGCCAATGATTTCAGTAATCCGTCCAGACCTACTTCCATGGTCACACTCATACCACCCTGGAGGTCCAGACCGAGCATCAGTTCTTTTTCTTTGGCATTTCTGTAAGAAGTAAAGCCAAATCCGAGCTTGGTATCCTTCGTACTATCCAATATCCGACGTAATCTGTCTTTTTTCAGTTCTGCCAGGCTATCATTGTATTTTTCCTGCAGTTCCTTATCGTTGGGATAAGCCTGACTGGCGGTAGGAAATTGTTTCAGCCAGGTGGCCGCTTTTTTCTCCATCTCACCCTCATGGTTTTTCACTAACCAGGTAAAAGACAATTGATAAACACAAATGATAATCAATACAATGGCAAAAATCTTCACCAGCCCTTTCAGTTGCATAGCGTTTCGGTTTTCAAATTTAGAGCCGCAAAGATAGGGGAATGGCGCTGAAATTCAGCCAATCAGCCCTTGTCGGACACTACCGCTCTTAGAGCCCTGTTCCGCGGTCGGGAAAGAGGTACTTCAACTATCTGAAATCAACCAGGGAAACTTCGAAAAACAGGGGTGCATTTGCCGGAATAACAGGGGGGTAGCCGGTACAACTGTAAGCGAGAGCTGAGGGGATCACCAATTTAATTTTACCCCCTTTTTTGATAAGGGGTAATCCGATTTTCCACCCGTCGATCAGCTGGGATAAACTGCTGGTAAAGGGGGTAGAGGAGGAATCAAATGTTGCTCCATTCATATACTTCCCTACATATTGAACGGTAACAACGGAGGAAGCAGCAGGGGCTAGGGTTCCTTGTCCGGGGTCCATGATCTGGTACAACATTCCCGAACTATGCTCGGTGTAGGTAATATTATTGGCGGTACAGAATTGAATCAACCGTGCTTTTTCAGATTCCACTGCAACAGGTTGACAACCACTTGGTTCGGTTTTCAGACAGCCATATCCGACCATGGCTGTAAGCACAAAAAGGAAAATTTTTTTCACAGTTTCAGTTTTAGATTAGACTATTATTGGCAGCAGGTGGCTGCACGTTGATTTTATTTTCACGTTTTTTTTTGGCCAGGAGGGACTGATAATATTCTTCATTCCTCTCCCAGCGATAGGATCGGTAGAAGTAAGCAACAAAAACAGCGACGGCTACAATGATGATCA
>JBIIRN010000081.1:0-8012 GCA_044341525.1 Sediminibacterium sp.
ATAAATGCAAAAGGCAGATACGTCAAAGTCCCTCATTACATTCGGTAGACTTTGCCAGGAATGAAAAATCAAGTAACCCACTAATAGAAGTGAATGTTCGGAAAATTCAATCACTTTTATAAAACCCCTCGCTCAATCCAAACAATCGTTCTGGGGCTTTCTCTTCGAGTGCATGAAAGCCGGTCGGACTTAATCCGGTGAAGTCTTTGTAGGCTTTAGAGAGGTGTTGATAATCGTGGTAGCCGGTTTCTATGGCAATTCGGAGCCAATCGAAATCTGGCCGTGAATTTTTTAGACGAAAGGCTCTGTCAAAGCGAATAATTCGCTCATATAATTTTGGGTTAACGCCCGTCCGTTCTTTGAATTGTCGCTCAAGTTGCCGAACACTTAGGAAAGACGCTCTGGCAATCTGCTCGACAGAATAATTATCTGACCGCAACAAAAGAGAACAGGCATCATCGACGGGTCGCTTGGCTTTTTTACATGTATTGATCAGTTGTCGGATAAATTTATTTGCCACACCGATCATGGCTTCATAATCTTTTGCAAGGGCCAACTGTTCATTCACCTCATACAATTGATTACCAAATACAATTGTAGCATCTATATACTCATTATGCATTTCGTTAGCTGGCATACCGGTAAGGCGATAGAGAGCTCCCGGATAAAATATAATCTGGAACACCAAAAAGTGATTACCAATCATCCGGTGGGTTACTTCATCAAATTGTCCGTATAATACCACGGGTATATGTTGTTCCCTTCTGTTAGAGTTGTTGAATTGCACTGTTTCGGTATCGAAGGGATAAAAAGCCAAGCAGTGTTCGGGTCGTGGCGGATATGCTTTAGGTGGCGGTTCCATTCCAGGTTCAAATCGAAAATGTACGATTCGATATAGTTGTACGAAGTCCTGAACATCTATGGCTGGTATGAAGTCCTGAAGAATCAACGGGTATGGATTAGTAGGTAATTTACACTTAATCTCGAAAATGTATGATAAAGGAATGAACAGCTCTTATAATTGAAGGGGTGGACCCACCACTTTCATGTCGTGTTCTGCATGGATACGGTCCATTTCAGCCGAACTGGGACGTTCTTTTAAGTTATTCATATACAGAAAGAATTCCTCCATTTTACCTGCGGGCTGCAGCATATATATCAGTCTACCCCGGTCACTAAGTTGGATCCATGTATGCGGCAGGCCTCGAGGCAGGAAGATGGTTTGACCGGGTCCAAGAACATAGGTTTGTTTATCTACTACAAATCGATATTCACCTTCAATAACTGTAAAAATTTCATCTTGTTTAAAATGAACGTGCAGCATTGGTCCCACTTTAGCCAGGCCAACGTACTCAAAAACAGATAAAGCCCCATCAGTATCTTTCGAAGATATTTTCAAGTCGTTGGGGTGAACACCCAGAAATTTCACGACATCGCCAAAGCGTGATTTACCGGCATCCACCACAAAGGGTTGAGGGTTGGATGCATGGCTACTTTGGCTGAATACATGTGTAAAGGCAAGCGCCGGTGCTGCCAGCAGGGAGGAAACGAGGAATTGTTTACGTTGCATAAAAGGTTATTTAAGCAGTAAAGATCAGGTGAACTATCAGCAGGCAGGTGGTAAAAAAGCGACAAAAAAATAAGAAGCCACTATAATTTTGTCATTTGGGTAATCAGGCTGGACAAAGAAAATTGACTACTCATTATGTAAAAACTGGAAACTTAAGCAAGAAATAAAAATTTTTCATTTCCCAGATTTTTTTTGGCTGCAGCTGTCGCTGCTTCCCATCCGCCTCCGGTGGACGGAAAACAGGACTCTGCGCTTGAAAGACAATTATCACCGTCTTCGCAGCAGTCTCTGCTGTTCGCCTCCGGCGGAACGCAGGACTCTGCGCTTGAAAGATAATTATCGACAAATTCAATTGACCGATAAGTGATGATAGCAGCTGCGTCAAAGTCCCTCATTACATTCGGTAGACTTTGCTGGGATTGATTGAGTGCTGTCAGAACTCAACTGCCAATAATTCCTGACCCAGTTGGTGAATAGCTGATTGAATTTTTTTCGCCTGGTTTTTTCTCGGTTTTCGATGTCCTGATGCATAATGCTGTAATTGCTTTTGATTAATTCCGGTCATTCTTTCAAGTGCGGAATTGGTAATTATTCCCTTGTAATTGGCAAAAAAACTTTCCATATCGAAACGATAAACCAGGGTGAAGTTATTTTGTAAAAATTTTGGCTTATTAGCGGCATTCAATTGACTAAGGGTAGCTATACAATCTAAAATATCCTGTTTACAAGTTTGCACGGTTTTACCTCCACCTGTTATTCCTTTTTCATTTTCCGCATAACCCCAAAAGCCATCTTGGTTTTTCTCTATAATTATTCTGATTATTTTTCTTTTCATAGATATTTTTATAAGTGGTCTTACAGTTGCATTTCCTTTCTCAGTTTTTTTCCAGTCCTTTCCCTAACTCTTTTGATCCATGGTCAGGAACGACTACCTGCTTTCCATTTTTCTGAAAAATCAGGTGACTGCCCTTTCCTCTTCTTAGGAAAATCCATCCCTTTCTTTTGATCTCCCGCAAAAACTCGCTGGACTTGATGGGAGAACCGATTCAAAGATAGTATATTTACTATCATTTTTTCACAATTTTTGAAAAGGGAAAGTTCCTACCTCTGAATCAATAATAATTAAGTAGTTGTACCTAATCAGGACTATCTTATTGGGAAATGTTTATCCAACCTTTAATGTTGCAGCACCTGCCTCCTTCCTCCGCATTTCTTCCTTACTGCTTGCGTGTAAGTTGACTTCGCGGGTTGATTCAGAACTAAAATAATCTGGTAAATCTTTAATCATACAGTTGGCCGTTCAAGCTGTGAAGTTACCTATACCTAACAGCGCATGTAGAGACTTTTTGGAGAACAAAATAGAAAAATTCTGTACCTTACCCTTCTGCCTATCCTATTCATCACTTTTCCAATTCTATCCACATGAAACACATTGCTTACCTATTGTTCATGGTGGCTGTCCTTTCACTCACAACTGCCCATGCACAAAACAAACCACTCAGGCTGGGGGTCATCGGTCTAACACACACCCATGTGCACTGGATCCTGGGCAGGCCTACAGATGACAAAGTAGTTATTGCGGGCATCGTAGAGAGTAATACAGATCTAGCCCGTCGCTACATGCAGCAGCATGGTTTGTCCATGGACCTGGTATATGCTTCTATGGACGAATTGATTGAAAAAGCGAAACCCGATGCTGTGGCTGCATTTGGAAGCATCGAAGAACACCTGGGAGTGGTAGAAAAATTTGCCCCCTTGGGAATACATGTCATGGTCGAAAAACCTTTGGCTGTGAACATGGAACACGCCAAAAAAATGGAAGCGATATCGAAAAAAAATGGCATTCACTTGCTTACCAATTATGAAACAACCTGGTACCCTTCGGTGCACACTGCCAACGACTGGCTGCAAAAAGATAGCATTGGCAGTTTAAGTCAGCTTATCATCAGAGATGGACATCGGGGTCCCTTGAAAATCGGAATCAACAGTGAATTTTTAGAGTGGCTCACCGACCCCATAAAAAATGGCGGTGGAGCCATCACCGACTTTGGTTGCTATGGTGCTAATATAGCCACCTGGATGATGAAAGGAGAACGACCATCAAGGGTAATCGGAGTAACCCAGCAATTGCAACGGGAAAACAATCCAAAAGTTGATGACGAATCGACTATCCTTCTTATATATGAAAATGCCAAGGCCACGATACAGGCATCCTGGAATTGGCCAATTGGGAGGAAAGATATGGAGGTATATGGTAGAAAGGGTGTTATTTATGCAGATAACAGGAATGACCTGCGGAAACGAATGGCAGTTGGTTATGACGGATTCACAGAAACAACCAACAAGTTAAATGAACGCCCCGCTCCTTTTCACGATCCGTTTGCTCATTTTGCTGCCGTCATCCGAAAGGAAATTATCCTCCCTCCATACGACCTTTCTTCCCTCGAAAACAACATGATTGTGATGGAAATTCTGGATGCTGCCAGAAGATCTGCGGCAAAAGGGAAAGCGGTGCAGTTGAGAAAATAAAAATTGTATTGTAAAAAACTGTACTGCTAGAAAAATATTCTTTCCCTATTCCACCCAAGCAATGAAAAGTAAAGCCCTTCATTGGTAGAAACTGCAAATCATCCACATCCAACTTAATTGTCCAAAATCTGTGAAACCCTGTTCCGAATAAAAGTATACGGCGCATCATTCACTGTGGGTTGAGAATTAACGAATGAAATTGAGCGATAAATGCAAAAAGCAGATACGTCAAAGTCCCCTCATTACATTCGGTAGACTTTGCCGGGAATGAGGCCCCTCATTACATTCGGTAGACTTTGCCGGGAATAAATTGATATATAATTTTTTTGAATAAATTTTGCTAAATTGTAATTTATTAATAGATACCTATTGAAGATAAAATAATTACACTCCTTTAAATAAATACCAATGAAAAAAATCACTCTTTTTAACTTATCTGTTTTCATGCTCCTGGCCATGGTTGGTTGTCAAAATTCTAACAATACTGCTGTTGACTCCACTGAACCAAAAAACGACAGCACCCTACAACCCAAAAGCCCCCTGGGGTTTTCAAAAACCTTGGTATGGCAGGGTTATCAATTTGACCTCAGTACGGAAGGAGAAGGATCTATCAGACAATTGACAGTTCAACCGCATGGACTGACCATTGACAGCAGCAAAGTGGTAATGGAAATAGATGGTGCAGCTGTAAATGCTGAAATAGGTGATTTGAATGCGGATGGATTTCCGGAAGTACTCATTTATACAGTCTCTGCCGGAAGCGGCAGTTATGGAAACGTAATTGGATATTCTGTTAATCAGGGAAAATCAATGAGTTCAATCTATTTCCCTGCAATAGCTGAAAACCCAAAAGCCAATAAAGGGTATATGGGTCATGATTCATTTGCGATTGTAGAATCTGTTTTAACACATTCGTTTCCCATTTACCTCGACGGCGATACCAATAATAATCCGTCCGGAAAAACAAGACAAATTCAATATAAATTAAAGGAGGGTGAAGCATCCCGAAAATTTGAGGTGGACAAAATATCAGAAATGTAAGTTTACTATTTACTGACAGATATCATTTGTCTATGCAGCGAAATTTCCGCTCCCGATGATAATTAAATAATGAATTTTTTTCTAAATGAGGGGTCAAATTATTGATAGCTTAATTTTTTCTTGGAAGTCGACCCCTCTACTTGCAGATGGCTTTTTCTATCTGGATACAGATTATGGTAAGATTAGAGTTTTCGACACAAAGGGAAATTTACCAATTATCATAAATGTACCTGATGGACCCAATGTTATTGAACATCAGATCCCACTCATAAGTGATTTATCCAAAGATTATCGTGTAATCTGCTTCGAATATCCGGGACTAGGTTTTTCATTTCCCAATAATAAATATGACTATTCCTTTTCAAAAGGATCGAACTTATTACTGCAGGTAATGGACTGCCTCAAATTAGATAAAGTGTCTTTACTTTTTTCATGTTCAAATGGATACTATGCCATTCAAGCCGGAATGGAGAGGCCTGATAGATTTAATCATATTTTTTTATCTCAAACCCCTTCTATCGATTCTATTGTAAAATGGACTGAAAAATCGATTCCCAACATCCTGAAAAAGCCATTTATCGGGCAAGTAGCCAATTTGATCTATGCAGATAAATTTGCAGGCATTTGGTATAACTATGCCTTACCTAAGAATCATTTATCAAAAGAAGAATTTGCAAATACTGCCCAAGCTTCTATTAAAAAAGGTGGATGTTTTTGCCTTTCGTCCTTAGTGCAAGGTTTAAATAAGGATAGAAATGCAGAACTAAACTTAAAAGGAGTACCAACTACTTTGGTTTGGGGGTCTCTGGATTTTACGCACAGAAATACAGATAAGGATTCAATTAAAAAACACATCAAGCACTGCGAGGTTATTGAATTTGAACATTGCGGACATTTCCCGGAGCTTGAGAATAGGAAGGATTATGTAAAATTAATCAGAGAAAGAATCGTTGAATAACAGCATTCTGCTATAGATCTTTCTATTGAGAAGTATCCAGTCCGAAATGTCCGCTATTTCAACTATTGTAAATTCCAAACCCCATAAAGTTTACATTTTCAATCATTTTTTTAGCCCTTTCCTTCAAGCAAAATGCCGACCCTAACAGATCGGCATTTATTCTGTATAACTACTTGAAAAGATACCTTCCAAAATGTGAAAAACCCCGCACTTTAGTGCGGGGTTATCATGTCGGGATGACAAGATTTGAACTTGCGACCCCACGCCCCCCAGACGTGTGCGCTACCGGGCTGCGCTACATCCCGAAAACCCCGAAAAATGAGCCCTTATAGGAGAAAAAACAGCACTCATTCATCGTTAGGGCTGCAAATATACGATAAAAGAAAAAATCAGGTTATATTGCAGTAAATTTTATCGCTATTCCATGCAAGTAATCATCAGGCAAGCCCTTATTGCCAGTCCTGATAGCCCCGATAACGGTCAGATCCGCGATATCCTCGTGAATGGAGATACCATTCAACAAATTGCCCCACACATCACCTCATCCGCTGATCGTGAAATAAGTGCTGAAGGACTCACCCTCTCCCCAGGATGGATAGATATCTTCAGCCATTTCTGCGATCCCGGTCAAGAACACCGCGAAACCCTCACCTCCGGCGCAAATTCCGCCGCCGCAGGCGGCTTCACCCGCGTCTGCCTCCTTCCTAATACGCAACCTGCCGCCGATAACAAAGCAGCCATCGAATATATCTATAACAAGGGTAAATTCTTCTCCGCCCTCCTCCACCCCCTCGGTGCCATCACCAAAGGCTGCCAGGGTAAAGAACTGGCTGAAATGTACGACATGCACCAAAGCGGTGCCATCGCCTTTACTGACGGCCTATCCGCCGTTCAACAACCCGGACTCCTGCTGAAAGCCCTGCAATATGTAAAAGCTTTCTCCGGTGTCATCATCCAACTTCCTGTAGATAAAAGCATCGGCGCACATGGCCTCATGAATGAAGGCATCATCTCCACCCGAATGGGCCTTCCCGGCATTCCGGCACTCGCTGAGGAAATCATCATCAAACGCGATCTCGACCTCCTGCGCTATACCCAATCCAAATTGCATATCACCGGCATCACTACCCAAAAAAGTGTTGAGCTTATTCGAGCTGCCCGAGCAGAAGGATGGAATATCACCTGCAGCGTTACCCCCTTCCACCTTCTTTTCTGCGATGAAGACTTACAGCAATATAATACCAACCTGAAAGTGCTGCCTCCCCTGAGAAGTGCTGCCGACCGGGAAGCCCTGCGCGCCGGTATCCTCGATGGAACCATTGACTGCATCACTACCCACCACCTTCCGCAACACAACGATCAAAAACAATGTGAATTTGAATACGCTGCACCGGGAATGATTGGATTGCAAACCTGCTTTCCTATCCTGAACCAACTGTTCCCCGAACTTCCTGCCACCCGACTCGCCGAACTACTTTCCATCAATGCACGTCATTTACTACACCTGCCTGTCCCTTCCATTCAGGTTGGGGAAAAAGCAGAATTTACACTCTTCAGCAAACAAGGAACTACCACATTAACCTCTTCCAGTAACAAAAGTCTTTCTTCCAATTCACCCCTGATGGATCAAACCCTGCCGGGTCATATTTTGGGCACCCTTGTTCAGGGAGCACTGTATTTAAATCAAACCGCTTAATCCAATACCATGGAAAACAAACCCACAGCACCCTGGCTTATCGCCCTCATCACAAGTCTTGGCTTTATAGTATTCAACCTGATACTATACGTTACAGATCAACTCACCAATAAATACATGAACTGGGTTTCAAGCAGCATTCTTTTGGTTGTTATCATTTGGGCCTGTATCCATTATGCCAAACAAATGAATGGAGATGTGACTTACGGAAATGTATT
>JBIIRN010000076.1:0-8321 GCA_044341525.1 Sediminibacterium sp.
ATCACTGTGTGCATGGTTGTGTACGCGACATAATCTGTAATTCAGCCAATGGGCGGAAATGATACAAATGACTGCCGGTAGTAGCAGATAGATCGCCTCGGTTTTCAATCCAAGTCGGATAACCAATAAGATTATTCCGGTAAAGAAAAGGAAGATTGGCCAGCTTTTGTGGTGGTGTTTCCTTCTGCCATGGGAAAGGGAATAACTACCGATTGCCAGGGCAAGAAGCAGCATCACCAGTTCAATCGTTCGGTTATGGATGATATTGATTCCCAGCATCGGCAGACTTGAAAAAAAGAGGGGCAGTAAGGCACAATGAATGGCACAGGCGAGGGTTGCACTTATGCCCAACGCATCCCAATTGATTTTTAACCGCATCTTACAAAGTTAATCTATTGCAACTATGTTGCAAAAATTTTAGCTGTCTGACGCTGACCGTCAAATGATTCGTACCTTTGTCATCTATTCAGTTTATGTCGACTCAACTTACCCGCTACCTGATTTTTTTTGCCGCTTTGCTGGCATTTTTCTATTTCATTGTTTTCCGGGGCACTGATAAATGGAAATCCAAACCTGCTGTCATTAGTTATGTGAAACCCTTCCGATTTACTACACAGGAGGGGAAGCCATATACCGATCAGGATATGTTGGGAAAGGTGTCGGTGGTCGAGTTCTTTTTTACCACCTGTCGTGGTATTTGTCCGCGTATGAATAACAATATGCAACAGATCAGTAAGGAATTTGCTGCAGAGCCCGATTTTCGCGTGGTGGCACATACCTGTGATCCGGAACGTGATTCCGTAGCCCGTTTGAAAGTATATGCCGATTCCTTGCAAATCGATACCCGGCAATGGGTTTTATTAACCGGCCGGAAAGATAGTTTGTATCAGATGGCTCGTTCCTCTTATTTACTGGATGATCCTAAAAACAACCTCGAAAAAATAGAAGACCAGTTTTTACATACCCAGTTTTTTGCACTGGTTGACAGAGAGGGAAGGGTACGTGGGCAGATATATGATGGATTGAAAGAACCTGACTTGGTTAGACTGCGCAGAGATATCAAGCGCCTGTTGAATGAAAAGCCCTGATAGGGGGAAGCGGTAATGGAAAAAATCAAAGAATGTCACAGGTAATCAATACGCTGAAGAGAAGTCAGCTAAACATCACAGATAGCAGAAAAAAAATCCTTGAAATATTCATGGAATCAGATGGAGCATTGGCTCACATTGACATTGAAAATGGGATAGGAGAAGAATTTGATCGGGTAACTATTTATAGAACCTTACAAACATTTGTTGAGAAAGGTATTTTGCATACCATTCCTTCTCCTGATAATTCTGTGCGATACGCACTTTGCAGGGAGGCTTGTAGTGGTGGAACGCACCAGGATAACCACATCCATTTTTTGTGTGATATCTGTGGTACTACCTATTGCCTTGATCATTTACCGGTACCAGCCATCCGTTTACCCAGGGGCTTTAGTACCAATCGAACAGATGTACTGGCCAGTGGTATATGTAACAAATGCACTTCTCCTTCCCCTCATAAAAAGGCCATATGATATTAGTTACCGGTGGTACGGGCTTGTTGGGTGCTTCTCTGATAAAGCAGCTGATAGCAGAAGGGGAGACTGTGCGGGCGCTCTATCGGTCATCCATCCCTCAGTTTCCCGGTAATGAACGGGTGCACTGGGTGAAGGGAGATATCCTGGATATCATCAGTCTGGAAGAAGCGATGCCGGGAATCGAATTGGTATATCATTGTGCTGCCATTGTATCTTTTCATCCCTCTCGCAAAGCCGACATGCACCGGGTAAATGTGCAGGGAACAGCTAATGTGGTCAATACCTGTCTGGATGCTGGTGTAAAAAAATTATTATTCGTCAGTTCTGTTGCTGCTTTGGGACGCATTCGGGAAAATGAGCCCATCCATGAAGGCATGAACTGGACGCCGGAGTCGAGCAACAGTGAATATGGTAAGACCAAATATTTGGCAGAGACAGAGGTATGGAGGGGCATGGCTGAAGGCTTGTCTGTTGCTATTGTCAATCCGGTCATCATTCTGGGGGCGGGTAACTGGAACACAGGCTCCTCTAAAATTTTTCATTCTGCCTACCATGAATTTCCCTGGTATACTGAAGGCAGCAGTGGATTTGTTGATGTGGAAGACGTAGCCAGGGCAATGATTTTACTGATGAAAAGCGATTTGACAGCCCGGCGTTTTATACTGAGTGCGGAGAATAGAACTTACCGGGATGTTTTCAATCTAATGGCTCATTGCTTTCACAAAAAGCCACCTCATCGCAAGGTGAGCAAATGGATGAGTGAATTAGTTTGGCGATGGGAAGCAGTAAAAGCCAGGTTTACCGGAGTAGATCCTTTGCTGACCCGAGAAACTGCCGCTACGGCCCGTGCTAAAGTTGAGTTTGATAATAAGAGTTTTTTGATGGCTTTCCCTGAATTTAGATACACGCCACTGGAGAAATCGATTGAACGAATTTGTCATGAATATGAAGCTGCTCTGGCTTCGAAAGCAAACTAATCACTAACCTTCCATTACTTTTTTCCAGAGTTCCGGGATTCTCTTTACCCATACGAGTTCTCTTCTTTTGGCTCCGGCTTCTTCAGCCGGGTAACCGAGATAAGTTTTACCACCCGCCAGTGATGAAGGAACACCACTTTTGGCAAGTACCACCGCATTGGCACCAATGGTAAGAGTTTTACTCACGCCTACTTGTCCCCATAATACCACACCGTCTTCAATAATTGTTCCCCCTGCAATCCCTACCTGGGCGGCAAAGAGGCAGTTCTTGCCCACCTGGGTATCATGTCCGATATGAACCATGTTGTCAAGTTTGGTTCCTTCCCCAATTCGGGTAATTCCTGTTACTCCGCGGTCGATGGTACAGGCAGCTCCGATTTCTACATCATTTTCGATTTCTACAGAACCACAACTCTTCATCTTTTTATACCAGATATCGCGGTTCTTTTTTGTATTGTAGTAGAAGGCATCGCTTCCAATTACTGTGCCTGATTGTATAATGACCCTGTCGCCTATGACTGTTCCATCCAGGAGACAAACCTGCGGATGAATGACACAATCTTTTCCGATACGCACCCCTTTACCAATGTAAACCTGTGGCAGAATGATAGTACCTTCTCCCCGCTGAAGGTCATTACTCACAGCCGTTTCCTGCACTGTAAATGGTTTGAAATAATCAACGATGCGTAGATAAGATTCAAAAGGATCTTCAACGACAAAAATCATTTTCCCTGCAGGAACTGTCACCTCCTTTGAATTGATGATGATGAAATCTGCTGCACTGTTCAGGCATTTGTCATAATATTTTGGATGATCAACAAAGACCATATCACCAGATTCTACTACATGAATTTCATTGATGCCGGTGATCAGTTGATTGCTTTCACCCATTGTTGTAGCGGAAAGAAAATCGGCCATCCATTGGGTAGTTACTGGTGCTGGAAACTTCATATTGCCCCTTTTTGGTAATAAAAATCAAAGTTAGTGAGTCCTTTGAGCCCCTGTTAGAATATTTTTTTTCCTCCACAACAGGTATTTTTTGCCATGATTTTTTTCGTGGATTCAGCGATCTATTAGATAAGTAAAGTATTTTTTTATTTTTTTTATTCTTCTGAAATCCTTTGTTGACAATAGTTTCAGCGATTCGTATTTTTTTTATTTAAGGACTGAAAATATTTTTTGCTGCAAAATCGACGTTAGTTCAAGAAGTCGATTTCTTCGATAATCCACAATTCGCATAAAAATGTTAATAAAATTGTTTAAAATAATTTTTGATGTAGGAGAAACGTTTAATAATATTGTGTAGGGAAATTTTATTTCCCTGTACTTACTAACCCATCCATATACAAAGTCTCGCTTCTGCGAGACTTTTGTTTTATGTTTCATTACTATCTTTTTTATAAACCCTTTCAGGTACTCACCGCATTCACTTCGGATGATGGAAAGAAGACATTGGCAGATTACATGAAGTTGCCCCGTGATGTATATCCGGTAGGAAGATTAGATTATGATAGCGAAGGTTTGTTGTTGCTTAGCAATGACCGGTCATTGACTCAGCGATTGTTACATCCCGGTTTTCAGCATCCACGTACCTATTATGTTCAGGTAGAGGGGGCCATCACAGAAGATGCATTGGAAAGGCTTAGAAATGGCGTTGCCATCAGGAATGGCAAAACTTTATATACCACTTTACCGGCGAAAGTTCATCTTTTGCCTGAGGTTCCCGATATGCCGGAGCGGAATCCGCCGATTCGCCATCGTAAAGCTGTTCCGGATACCTGGATCGAGCTGAATTTGGTCGAAGGGAAAAACAGGCAGGTAAGAAAAATGACCGCAGTTGTCGGATTTCCGACTTTAAGACTCGTTAGGGTGTCCATTGGAAACTTATCCCTGGGCTCTCTTCAACCCGGTCAGTTGAAAGAGATTTCAGGAAATACGATTCGTCGACAGTTATTTACACCCGGAACCGGATAGATAAAAAGGGCAAGGACTTGAGTATCGGAACGATTGTAGGGAGATAGTTGCCGGCCCCGTATCTTTGCGTCTCATTGTTAAAGAGCTTATGAGCCAATCGCATTTATCAGAGCAGGAACTCATTCGCCGGGAGAAACTGGTGAAATTACGAGCAGCGGGAATCGATCCCTATCCTGCTTCATTGTATCCTGTAACCCATTTTTCGCAAGACATAAAAACTCGCTATACCGAGGAAACCAAGGATCAGTTCACCTCACTTTGTCTGGCTGGCCGGATCATGAGCATCAATGATAAGGGGAAAGTTTTCTTTTTGAAAATTCAGGATAGCCAGGGAATCATACAACTCTATGTCAAGCGCGATGATATTTGTTCGGAAAATGATTACACCCTTTGGGAGGTACTGGTAAAACACGGACTCGACCTGGGTGATATTATCGGGGTAACGGGATTCGCTTTTGTGACCAAAACAGGCGAAACCTCTATACATGTGCAAACTATTACGCTGTTGTCTAAATCACTCAAGCCACTACCTGTGGTGAAGCGCGATGAAGACGGACAGGTACACGATGCTGTTACCGATCCGGAATTCAGGTATCGTCAGCGCTATGCTGATCTGGTGATTAATCCGGCCGTACGGGAAACCTTTGTTCAGCGCACCCGGCTGGTCAACACTATTCGTCAGTTTTTAAACGAACGGGGGGCTATTGAGGTAGATACGCCCGTGTTACAATCTATTCCCGGAGGAGCTGCTGCCCGTCCGTTTATTACCCACCACAATGCGTTAGACATTCCGTTTTACCTCCGCATTGCGAATGAACTTTATTTGAAGCGTTTGATTGTGGGAGGTTTTGACTGGGTATATGAATTCAGCCGCAATTTTCGCAACGAAGGCATGGATCGTACCCATAATCCGGAATTCACCGTATTGGAATGGTATACTGCCTATAAAGATTATATCTGGATGATGGAGATCACTGAACAACTCTTTGAGACCATTGCCCTTACCCTTCATGGAACGACAGATGTGCAACTCGGGGATAAAATCATTCACTTTAAAGCTCCTTTTCCACGGGTCAGTATTTATGATGCCATTCAAAAAAATACCGGAATCGATGTATCGGGTATGGAGGAAGAAGCTTTGCGGGTAGTATGCAAGCAATTGAATATTTCAGTTGATCCGAAAGTTGGAAAGGGAAAGTTGATAGACGAATTATTCAGTGCAACTTCAGAACATACCTTTATCCAGCCCACTTTTATTATCGACTACCCCGTTGAGATGAGTCCCTTGACCAAAAAGCACCGGTCCAAACCCGGATTGGTAGAGCGGTTTGAACTCATGGTGAATGGGAAAGAGCTGGCCAATGCGTACTCGGAATTAAATGATCCCATCGATCAACGCGAACGATTTGAAGAACAAATGAAGCTCATGGAGCGGGGAGATGATGAAGCGATGTTCATTGACCACGATTTTCTGCGGGCATTGGAGTATGGTATGCCGCCCACTTCCGGTATCGGCATTGGAATAGACCGGCTTTGTATGATGATGCTCAACCAGCCATCTATACAGGATGTATTGCTCTTCCCGCAGATGCGACCCGAGAAGATGGATTGACCCTCTTATAGCAATCTAATTGGTTCGAGAATTTAATCCCGGTAGTTCAGCGCAGGTGCCCGGTTTCCCAGCAATGCTTTATATTGGTAGTTGCCGATTTGCCGGCGATGTTCTTCTTTTGCTTCTTTAATATAGGAAGCATTGGTGAAAAGATCAATGGCAGTAAGTGCCATGGTTTTTGCAGCGACCATCATTCCTTTAAATCCGATTCCCGTAGCATTGCAGGCAACTGCTTGCCAACTATGTGCGACAACACCCGGTACCCAGGTTGCCGATTCTAATCCAACGGTGGGAACTGCATAACTCACATCTCCTACATCGGTACTTCCTTCCCCGGCACCAGAACCAACTTCTTTTGGAAGTGGAACAATTTCAGCCGCCGTTGATGGGGCGGGAGGATTATTAAGACTAGCACCTATTCTTTTGGCAAATTCAGTTTCGTCTGAAGTATAATTTACACCCCCACTCAGTTCGAGGTTCTGCTGCATGAGTCTGGCAAGCGAATGATTGATCAATAAATCATGCGTACCACCGATGATCTCATATTCCATTTTTGTTTCTGTTCCCCTGGCTGCGCCCTCTGCGGTTTTGACCAAGCGTTCAAAAATGGACTGCACCTGCTCTCTTTTGGGATGACGCACATAATAGAAAACTTCTGCAAAATCAGGAACTACATTAGGTGCTTTTCCTCCCTGGGTGATAACATAATGTATGCGTGTTTCCTGAGGAACATGTTCCCGCATCATATTCGCCATATAATTCATGGCTTCTACTGCATCCAGCGCCGATCGGCCTCTTTCCGGAGCCATGGATGCATGGGAAGCTGTTCCATAAAACCTGAACTTGGCGGAAGTATTCGCAAGACGGGCAGCCATGGTAATGAAATTTTTATCCTTGGGATGCCAGTGAAGTGCAACATCCACATCCTTGAAATAGCCATCCCTTACCAGGTAAACTTTTCCGCTGCCTCCCTCTTCGGCCGGACAGCCATAAACCCGGATGGTTCCTTTTAATTGTCCGGCTGCAATCATTTGTTTTAATGCAATGGCAGCAGCAGCAGATGCAGTTCCAAATAAATTATGTCCGCAACCATGTCCGGCATCTTGTCCGGCAATCGATTTTTTTTCAGGTATTGCCTGTTGCGATAATCCCGGAAGTGCATCATATTCAGCCAACAAAGCAATAACAGGAGAACCACTGCCATATGAGGCGATGAAGGCAGTTGGCATGCCTGCTATTCCTGCCTCTATGTTGAAGCCTTCCTGACGGAGTGTTTCCTGCAGCAGTGCGCTGCTCTTTTTTTCCTTGTAGCCAACTTCTGCAAATTCCCAGATGCTGCGGGCAATCGATTCATACGATGATTGACGGGTATTGAGTTGTTGAAGAGTTGTTTTTTTTAAATCAGCAACAGTTTGTGCAGTTACGGTATTAATTAGTATTGCCACCAGAATTAATCCGGCAGTTACTGTTTGTCTCAGCTTCATAAATTCGAAAAAGGGTTATACAAATAAGTCCTTATACAAAGTCGCGCCCGGCACTACGGAATACTTTTCCAGGTCAGTGATACCCATTTTTGCCAGTACCTCTTCGTCAATGAAAGTATGACCGGTACAATCAGCAGCCTTTTGTTGCAAAATATAATGTGCTGCATCGGCAATAATATCCGGGGTGCGGCTCATATTGGCCAGTGCCTGTCCGCCCAGCAGGTTACGAACGGCCGCTGTGTCAATGGTGGTGCGGGGCCAAAGCGCATTGGATGCAATACCATCTGCCTTGAATTCAGCAGCCCAGCCAATCGCCATCATACTCATGCTGTATTTTGAAACGGTATAGGCGATGTGTCCGCCTAACCATTTCGGATCCAGGTTGATGGGAGGAGATAGGGTGAGAATGTGTGGATTGTTGCCTTTGCGCAGGAAAGGCAGGGCATGCTTCACCATCAGAAAGGTTCCCCGCACATTGATGTCATGCATCAGGTCGAATCTTTTGCTTTCTGTTTTATCAGTGGGTGTCAGTTGAATGGCAGAGGCATTATTAATTACTACATCAATTCCTCCAAAATGGGCGGCTGCTTTTTCCATCGCCGCCTGGATCTGGTCCTCAAACCTTATATCCAGCTGAATGGCGAGCGCTTTTCCGCCAGCAGCTTCCACTTCCTGCGCAGCACTATAAATAGTACCGCCCAGTCGGGGAT
>JBIIRN010000077.1:0-8313 GCA_044341525.1 Sediminibacterium sp.
GGGTAGTACCGGAAAAAGTACGGGACCGCACGTACACTATGAAGTACTTCATAATGGAGTACAAGTAGATCCGATTTATTTTTTCTATAACGATCTGAGTCCGGCGCAGTTCGATCGGATATTAAAGCTGGCAGCGACCAGTAACCAGAGCATGGATTAATTGTTGGCGAACAAAATAATGTTCGAATTGTAAATAGTTGAAATAAGAAACCAGTGGAACCCGGCATCAGAAAATACCTGATTCGAATTTTGAACACCCTCGGCATCGGTCTCCTGTGGATGGCTATCAATTCCACGGCCGGCATCATGTTCGGTTATGGGTTGGTAGAAGACAGTTTCCGCATGGGAAATGTAATATTTTATAGTTGGTTTTTCCTGAGCATGCTGCTGTTCTCCTGGTGGGTGTATCGCATCTGGCGCACCCCAATTTCTTATGAGGAATAAAATTTTCTATTCTTTTGATACTTCTCTAAACGATGCTGATCCGGGACTGAGGTCTACTATGTGAACCTTAGTCATGGCTGGACGGGGATTCTTGTCCGTTGAACACAGGCACTTTAATGAAGGAAGTTTTGTGGTTTAGATAGTCAATGAGAACCACCCAAATTCCATCTCTGCGACAATATGCATGTGGTTTACTGATGTTCACAAAAAGCACCCCTTTTTCTTCTTCTTTAAGTAGATTCTCGCTGACAAAGAAGAAATTTATTGTAAAAGTAACCACCTCAAAATGGAGTGTAATCTACATCTATTGAGGAGGTTATTCTAAACATCTGATGGATACATTGAAGTCTATAGCATTAAACATACTGAAACTGACGGAAGCTAATCTTTCATGCAGCGAACGGAATAGCCATCCATCATATTATTGGGTTGAATAAAAACAATGGGAGTGTTGTAATTCATATAAAAACTCCATGCCTGAAATCTTGCAGTGTTGTAATCGGCACCCGGAAAATCTAGTGCAGGCGATGAGGTCCACCAGTAACCTTGATTGCCCAAGTCCCGAAACTCCCCACTATCGTTGATATATCCTCCCGGTAATCCGTTAAATATTTTATTCGTTCCATTGTCTTTTTTATCTCTATCATTGGTGCCAATTATCTTTTTCATAGCAAAATGATCTACCCCTAAACTTTTGTGCCATTCATTCAATTCATCATAATTAGGTATGTGCCATCCTTCTGGTGCTAGTCCTCTGGCATCATTCACCGCATACCAGTTATATAGCTTTCCATATTTTTTTCCGTTGTTAGCATCATCATAATAGTAACACCAAACCGGCTCTCCTCTTCTGGAAGCAGCAACCCATTGTTCTGCATTTCGGGCCCGAGGTATCTTGTCACCATTTCGAAACCGATCAACATTTAAATTTCCCTCCATCCAAATCCATTTTTCCTTATTTTTCGTTTCCTGCCCGACATGATTCGCTTTTTTTATGGAGGTAGTGACTTCCCTATTCATTTTTTCGAAAAAATTTTCAACCAGTCTTACATTTTGTGTCGCAATGATCACTGCCAAACCAGTTATTAAATAAGTGTTCATAAAGGAGGTTTTTTAGGTAAACAATCGGTTATAATTAGAGTGCTTTGGCTTCACGTGGTCGGTGTAAGAAATCAAACGGCTCCTATGGAATCCTTGAAACGCTTCTTGATCTACATATGACGATAAAACAAAATTCGTGCCATACAACACAGGGACGTAGAAAAAATTATCAGCTCTTCTTGCCATAAGCAAGAAATATGAATGTGAAAAATAGGCGATTGTGAAAAAGTATATGTACTTACAACCCTTTGATTTTTCTGTTGATAGTTGAGGGAAACGAAATAGAGGGCTTAATAATCTGCAACAACGAAAGTGATGGACTGTTTTTGCCGAGACTTTACTTTTGACAAACCTTGAAAAGCAGGAATCCATTTTGTTCCTTTTAGAAACATTCTTTTCGCTTCTTCGGCAGTTCCGTATCCCGGATCATTGTCAGCTTTTACATCACTAATACTACCGTCTCTATTAACGATGAACGAGACAATTACTGTATATCTTCCAGGCAAGGCCCTATTCCTAGATGTTAAGTCTCTATCCAGATTCTGCTCCAGGTATCTTGCCCAACCCATCACCCCACCCGGAAAACTTGCCGGCGTCTCAACAATAGTATGCACCGTATCAGCGGGGTCATGGAGTAAAGATGAAACAGAATCTATTTTCGTGGTTATTTCTATAGCCCCTTTATTGCCCTTTTTTCCATATTTTAATGTTGCCTCTTCCGGAGTTAAAATTTTTATTTCATCTATCTCTCTGGACATAATTGACTCAATGAACTTTGGGCCTTTTGTCTCCTTTCCATCAATAAAAACTGTTTTTTCATTGTTTGTCAATACATCATTCATGCTGAGAGGAGGTGGAGGTTTCGTCGTGTCTATTCCTGCCGGAAAAAAATTGTCTGATGAAAAATAGATTTTTCTCTCTATTCTTTTATTCGCATGTGTGGTCAATGAAAAAATCGAAAAGATAAAGAGTAGTATGGTGGGTAGTATTAATCGCTCAAAAAAACTAAATCTTGTGTATTCGAATGTTCTAGACATAGACAACTATTAAGATCATTTTATTATTCAGGCACCAGTTAAATGAAAGAAACTGTTAAGGTAAATGTTGAATAAAAGATAATTTTTATCGGCTATCCTTCCCTAATTAATTTTTTCCATCCAGTATCACCGGCGTCTTTCCTCCATTCATAATAATCACCTTGGAATTGGGTGAAGTCATCAATCCTTTCAGTGCCTGAATCTGCTCATATTGTAGTTGTTTTTCTCCCAGACCCGAACTGATGATTCTTTGGTAATCGGCAATGCCCTGTGCCTCTACTCTTTTTCTGTCGGCTTCCTGTTTTTCTTTCTGTAATACGAATTCCATTTTTTGTGCTTCCTGCTCTGCTTTGATTTTTTCCTCAATAGATGCTTTTACGGTGGCCGGAAGCGTGATGTTTCTAACCAATAATTGTTCTAAAATGATTCCGCGCTTCTTGAAATCATCTTCGATACTCTTGAATATCTTTGATTGAAAAACATCGCGCTTAGTTGAGTAAAGATCTATAGCTGTGAAATATACCGCATTGTCACGCATCTTGGTCCTGGTCAGTGGACGAATGATCTTATTCTGATAGTCCACCCCAGTTTCTCTTACCAATCGGGGAGCTTCCGAAGGAAGCAGTGAATATAAGACGGTGAGGTCGATGGTTACTTCCAAACCATCGGCAGTTAATACACGAATGGCATCATCTCCATCTTTCTCTCCTTCATCATGCACGCCACTCATCGTATAGTTCTGTGTTTTGATATCCAGTTCCAATACATCCATCAATGGATTGATAAGGTTAAGTCCACTTGGTAATACTTGTGTTTGTACTTTACCAAATAAGGATTGCACACCGACTTTGCCGGCATCAATTTGTTTTACGCTCGACCAAAGCAATCCAAATAAACCCAGTACGAGTCCGCCCCAAAAAAGTCCGTTGCCGACTCCACTCAATTCTTCATTTCTGTTTTTAATTGTCTTACCAATTAACACGAGGATAAGGCCAATAATCAGGAGTATCATTTATATAAATTTTAATTGTCTCACAAATATAGTGTCAACTGGTGTGATCAGAAATTATCTTCCATGTGCCATTGATTTTCCTGAACCAAAGGGTAAAATAGCCACTTGGACGGTCATTTCTCCGCGTAAGTACAAATTGTCCCAGAACAAATCCATGATCCGCTCCCACACTTCTGAATGATAGCAGGTTGAATTGTAACTTACCCATAGCCAGGGTGTCGGGATAATTTTTGTGGTAGTTGGCAAGGGTGGCAGCATAACCATATACCGGTCCGTTCTTGCCTACAAACAACAAACTGTCGCTCTTCCAATAACTTTCCATAAAAGCATCTATGTTGCCGCTGTTCCAATCTTGTTCCTGCTGCTGAAGAATCCGTCTCGCTGCTTGCTCAAATGATTCCTGTGAAATGCCAGGCACCGCAATGCTCAATGAGAAGAGGAAGATTAAAGTTTTCATCTATTTTCTTTTAGTTGGTTAAAGTACGTCATTTTTAGGAGGGTTTTTCATCCCCATAAAATTGAATCAGAAGTTCGTCGCCGATTACCCCCGGGTTCTTACCTTCACCCCTCCAACATATGTCCTACCTCCACCATTTGCGAAAAGATCCTGTTTTAGCGCCGCTGTTGCGGGATGAAAAGATGCTTCGGCTACCGACCAAAAGCATACCTGTATACCTGATGTCGGCCATTGTCAGTCAGCAGCTCAGCACCCGAGTGGCTGAAGTAATCTGGCAACGGGTATTGGCTATCTATGGTAATCGAACACCCCGTTTGGAGGAAGTGCTGGATACCCCCGATAACTTATTGCGTTCGGCGGGTTTGAGCGCTTCAAAGCTGATGTACATGAAAGAAGTAGCCCGGTATTTTGTTGCCAACCCTTTGACCCCGACCCGGGCAGCCCGATTGACAGATGCGGAGTTGGTCTCCCGGCTGACTGGTATCAAGGGGGTTGGTGAGTGGACAGTACATATGTTGTTGATGTTCGGACTGGCCAGGCCTGATGTTTTTGCTCCCGGCGACGGTGGCATCCGGTCTGCCATGATTCGGCTCTATAAACTGCAACACCTGAATAAAAAAGATCTTGTGCGAGAAATGGAGCTGATTGCAGAGAATTGGCGGCCCTTCCGTACCTATGCCTGCCTGCATTTGTGGGACTGGAAAGACGGAAAATAAAATGTTGGAAGCTTGTTAAAGAATTTTTAGGGGTATGTGCAATTAAACTTCTATTGATGAGATCGGTCTAATTTTATGCTTATACCGTTTTAACTAAAATCCATGCATCCTGAAGATTCCATTTTGCTGCAGTGGTATCATACCCCCTCTACCAGGGAGAAAGGATTTACCGCACTGGTGACCAAGTACCAGCAACCCCTTTACTGGCATATCCGGAGAATGGTGATTCAGCATGCTGATGCGGATGACGTTTTACAGAATGTTTTTCTGAAAGTATGGAAGGGACTGGAGGGATTCAGGGAAGAAAGTAACCTCTATACCTGGCTTTACCGGATTGCTACCAATGAGTCGCTCAGTTTTCTTGACCGTGAAAAAAGAAGGGGGGTGGTGAATATGGACGAGGAAGGCGTTAACCCGGCGGCACAGGCGCAACTGAAGGCTGACCCGCATTTCGATGAAAATAAACTGGAGTGGAAATTGCAAATGGCCATACAGCAATTGCCTGAAAAGCAAAAAGTTGTTTTTAATTTACGGTATTTCGATGAAATGGGTTACAGGGAGATGAGCGAGGTACTGGCAACCAGTGAGGGTGCCCTCAAAGCCAGCTATCACCATGCCGTAAAAAAAATAGAAGAAATTTTGCGTGAATCTTAAACTTTGGCCAATAGGTACTGTCTAACTAAGTTGAAATGAAACATTCGCCTGAAATAGAGAAGGAATTAGGAGAGTTGTCATCTATTAACCAATGGCCCGGGAAGGACATGCCTTTTAATGTTCCAGCCGGCTATTTCGAGACCCTGCCGGAAAAGATACTTGAGCAGACCGGTCCCTTTTCAGTGGTTGGAACGGGTCATCCTTATGAGGTTCCCGCAGGTTATTTTGAAGGGTTACCCGAGCAATTGCTGGCGCGAACCAGAAATTTATCTGCTGAAGAATCAAGCTCCTCAGGTAAATTAGTGTCTCTCTTTTTCCGAAAGATAATGCCGTATGCCGCAGCTGCCCTTTTGGGGGGTGTTCTGGTAACCGGTGCTTTTATTTTTACCGATCAACGTAACGGGGGCAGTCGTTTTTCAGGCGAATCATCCAATATTACCGCTTCTCATACCATTCTATCTCCCGATAACGATTTATATCAGGATATTTCACGCAAAATGCAGTCCCTGAGTGATGAGGAAATCAATCGCTACCTGGATGAGAATACCTCCACTGAAATACTGGAGTGGCAACCGGAAGAACTTAATTGATTATATGCACCAGACTACTCAAAAAAAATTTTTCAAGCAGCTGCTGATCTTGTCTCTCCTGATGGTGAGCGTGACCGTTGTCGATGCTCAAAGAATGCCTCCGGGCGACCGCATGGCAAAGATGCAGGGATTGAAGATTGAATTTATCAACCGCTATCTGAAACTGACTTCCGTTGATTCTGGTTTTTGGCAGATATATTACCCCTATATGGGTGAGATCAGACGGGCTAAATTCAGTAATACGGATGATGTGATTAAGGCGGAAGAGCAGATTCTGGCCATCAGAAAAAAATACCAGCCCGAGTTCAGGCGGATCCTTGGTTCTGAAGAAAGGGCTCAGAAAGTTTATACCATTGATCGTGAATTTGCTAAAATGGCCCGGGAGGAAATGCAAAAGAGATCAGGTCGATTGAGACAACAATAATATTACCGGGCATACAAAGGGGTTTGTATATCATGGTAGAATAGAAAGGTTCTGTGGTCGGCTGCTGCTTCCTCCCACCATTTTTTTCTTAGTTCCATGGCCTTTCTGCCATCGAGATCATATTTAGCGATGAACTTATTTTTCAATTGGTGTAACTGGGGTGCTTCATCGCCGCCGAAAAAAATAATTTTTCCAGCTGTATGAATGCTGAATACTTGGTGGTATTTGCTGTGGCCGCCACTCACTTGATAATGTATCGACTGATCTATCCATCCTTCATCATTTTCCAGCCAGCAGACGCGGCTGTATTCCTCCAATAGTTGAACATATTCCTGCTGGTAGGAGGCCGATGTATTACTTATGGCCAGCTCAAATTCTCTGCGCTGACAATAATAGGTGGCATAGGGGAAACTGATAAAACGTTCGGTGCCATTCTTACTGAGAAAACTGATCCCCCCTGCATGATCACGGTGTAAATGACTCAATAATACCTTGGTAACTTTATAAGGTTCAATACCGGCTTGCTGCAAATTGTGGTGAATGGCAGGTACCCCCGCTTCATCACAAAAACCCAGTCCGGTATCCAGGAGTATCACATCTTTTTCTGTAACGACGGCGAAGGGTTGTATTTCAACCAAAAGACTGCCCCTGCTGCGTTCTTTCAAAACATCTTCCCCTACTGTAAAAGGAATAAATTGTTTGGTGGCATCAATGGTAAAACTGCCTTCTGATAGGGGTATGATTTGCATGGTGCAAAGCTACTGCTTGACTGCCTTTATCGCAACACCATTTGTCTGTCTGCGTCGAGCCGTAGTAAAATGAACAGTAAAATGGTAAAAGTCAACAGTGAAGATCCTCCATAACTGATCAGCGGAAGGGGGATACCCACAATTGGAAAAAGTCCAATGGTCATACTCACATTTACGGCAATATGGAAAAAGAATATACTCGCAACGGAATACGCATAAACCCTACTGAAAGTACTTCGTTGTCGTTCTCCCATTTGTATCATCCTGAACAATAGAAAAAGATAGAGCCCCAAAAGCAGCAAGCAACCCACAAAACCAAAAGCTTCTCCCAGTGAAGTGAAAATAAAATCAGTATGCTGGGCGGGCACATATTTGCCCCGTGTTTGCGTTCCTTTCAGGAATCCTTTTCCAAAGAATCCTCCTGAGCCAATGGCGATTATACTCTGCCGCACATTGTAATCGTCGGGCTTTTTGATGCTTTTGTCTTTTGCCTTTTTGGCTGATTTTTTATTCAGACTACAGTCATAATCTTTTCCTACCATGCTATAGATGCGCGTGCTTTGATAGCATTCCAGCACATGATTGAATATATAGGGAACCAGTAATCTTTGTGTTCCAACGCATAAAACCCAGGCCGCAGCTACAATGGTAATGATGCGTTTGTTTCTGCGGATGGCTTTTCGCAGCGCATATAAAATGATAAGTGCCAGCAGGGTGAGTATACCGGCCAACAGATTTGGTTCAATAATGAGAGAAGCAATCACCATTACCCCAAAGGAAATCGCGATGACCAAAATTTGGGCAGGCATACCTTCACGATACATCGGGATGAGGAAAGCAGTATATACCAGTGCTAAGCCTAATTCATGTTGTAAAACCGACAATACTGCCGGTAGCAATGCAATGGCAGCAGCTAATAATTGCGAACTTATTTTTTTAAAGATGGTTTCCGGACGTGACAGGTATTTCGCCAATGCCAGTGCAGCAAAAATCTTACACAATTCGGCCGGTTGCAAATTAAAGCCCCCGCCCAGTGGTATCCAACTTTTAGAGCCATTGATGTTCTTGCCAATCACAAAAGTAGCCAGCATGAGAAGTATGCCTGTGATATAACTCAGATTGGCTAGTG
>JBIIRN010000079.1:0-8261 GCA_044341525.1 Sediminibacterium sp.
AGTAAAGACAGTGGCATCTACTATGGCAAAGGGAACATTGAGTAAGCGGGCAATGGTTTTAGCCAGTAAGGTCTTACCGGTTCCGGTTTCACCTACCATAATGATATTGCTCTTCTCGATCTCAACCTCATCGGTAGCAACGGCTTTCGTATTGACTCTTTTATAATGGTTATAAACAGCAACCGAAAGTACCTTTTTGGCCTCATCCTGTCCGATCACATATTCATCAAGAAATTTTTTGATCTCGATGGGCTTTCTGATCTTCAGTTTGAATTGAGATCCGCTGGCGGAGGGGGTATCTTGTTTGCTGGTAAATTCTTGTTCGATGATTTCCCGGGCGTGCTCTACGCAGTTCTCACAAATATGGCCATCCTGCCCTGCGATCAGAATTTTCACTTCGTCCCGGCTACGGCCGCAGAAAGAGCAATGTAGGTTCGATAGTGATTTTGCCATAAGATATTGCGTTAAGAGTAGGCGAATAACCCGCTAACCGGGTGTAAAATAACGAAAAAACCAGCCTTTCTATTGGATTGAACGCCGGGTATTAGCCGAAAAAACCAGGAATTCGTATTAAATTTTAGTCAAAATTGAGTCTACGATACCGTAATTGACTGCTTCTTTGGCATTCATCCAGTAGTCTCTGTCAAAATCTTTCATAATCTGTTCGACAGTTTTGCCGCAGTTATCCGCCAGAATACGGGCACCGATTTCCTTGGTTTTACGAATCTGGTTGGCCTGAATTTCGATATCAGCACTGGTAGCTTGGTAATAGCCACCCAGACTGGGCTGGTGAATCATTACTTCTCCATGAGGATAAATCGCACGTTTGCCCTTAGTGCCCGCACTCAGTAAAATAGATCCCATACTGGCAGCCAGTCCCATACAAATAGTAGTAACCGGACTTTTAATCAGTTGCATGGTATCATGTATAACCATGCCGCTGGTAACTACACCACCCGGACTATTAATATAGAATTTGATTTCTTCACCGGGATTATCGGCTTCGAGGAGCATTAACTTGGTAACAGTTTCCCGGGCTGATTTATCATTCACCACTCCCCATAGATATACCGTTCTTTTTTCGAAGAAGAGTTTATCCATTTTCTTCATCATCATGGTTCCCAGTTGATCTGGTTTTTCTTCCTTGTTTTCGTTGTCATCGTCTTCCATCCATCTTGTATCGATATGACTCCAATTCATAGTACTTATTTTAGCAATTACGCAAATGGTTGTTTCAAGGGTGAGTTATTTTTTTTCCTTGCGGGGATTGGTTAGCAGCACTTCGTCGATAAGTCCATAATCTTTGGCTTCCTGTGCGGTCATCCAAAAATCACGGTCGCTGTCTTTAGCAATGGTTTCAGCTGATTTACCGGTGTGAAGTGCGGTTATGCTGTATAATTCATCCTTTACTTTTTTAATTTCCCGGGCGGTAATCTCGATATCAGTGGCTTGACCGCCAATGGCACCGCTGGGCTGGTGAATCATAACCCTGGCATGTTTCAGGGCAGTTCTTTTTCCCGGCACCCCTGCACAGAGCAGCACCTGACCCATACTGGCAGCCATACCGGTACAGATGGTGGCGACGTCGGGACTAATAAACTGCATGGTATCGTAGATACCCAGACCGGCATAAACGCTTCCTCCCGGGCTGTTAATATACATTTGAATATCGCGGGTACGGTCGGTACTTTCCAGGAAGAGCAACTGTGCGGTTACAATATTGGCAACATAATCATTGATGCCTTCGCCAAGGAAAATGATGCGGTCCATCATCAGTCGGCTGAATACGTCCATACTGGCAACGTTCAGGGGGCGTTCTTCGATGATGTAAGGTGTCAGGTTGGTGAATCCTTGCTGCCGATAGTTGTGCAGTGTGGCACTGCTGATTCCCCTGTGTTTCACCGCATATTTTTCGAACTCATTTCCCGTATGCATAGATAAAAATTTATAATTTGAAGATAAGCGTTTTCGCGCGATAATCAGGTCAAAAACTATGCTATGCCTTTTTACCGACAACAAGTCAGTTTTAGGCAGGTGCTCATTAAAGAATTGTCAGTGTTTTAACCTTCGCAGTGATCAGTGGTGATGGTGGTGCAGCTTGCTTTCAAAATCTTCCCGGCTGATCGGTTCATCCACTGCGCTTACCATTGTTTCCAGTTGCTGGAACATCTTGTCGGTACTGATGCGGTGGTAGCTATCTTCCACGAATTTTTTATCCTGCAGCATTCGATTGGCATAATCGTCGATCCACTGGCTGTTCTCACCCATCATATTAATCTGGCCGCCCATATAACTGAACAGCTGCATCTTGGCGAAGTTGCGTATATCATCGGGTGTCACCTCAATTTTATTGTCCTGTATCAACTGGTTGCTGATGAGGGTCCATTTCAACTGCTTTTCAAAGCTGGGATATTCGCTCTCGGCCTGCTCGGCAGTTTTTGGTTGTTCCCCACCCTGCTGCATCCAACGTTTCAGGAAGTTTTCCGGAAAGGAGAGGGGGGTATGGTCTACCAATGCATGGTAGATCTGATCGTACACCTGGTTTTTTGCCTGTTGGGCAAAATGAGCTGCAATTGATTCTTTCACCGCAAGTCGGAAGGCATCTTCTGAAGTGATTTCCTGATCGGGGAATACTTTTTTATAGAGATCCTCATTCAGTTCAGCGGGAATAATCTGGGTGATCTTTTTGATGGTTAATCGGAAGGTTAATTCTTTTTGATTTTCCTGCATACCTAACTCTGATAAAACGGCTTTGAGTACTTCAGCAGTGAATGCCTGCTGTAAAGTAATATCAAGTGTTTCTTCTTTCTTTTTTCCCATCAGTGCGGTTTGGGTTGCCTCTTCGAAGTCACTTACCAGTAAACTGGTATCCTTCTGTATGCCGTTTTCTACCGGCTGACCGGCTGCATCCACTTCCGTCAAATTGATTTGCAATACATTGTCTTTGTGGTGGATGGCTTCGGGTTCAGTTCTTTCTCCATTTCTTTTTTGCCATCTTTCTACTTCCTCCTGAATCATCTGGTCAGTAACATTAACTACATAGCGAGTTACCTTAAGTTGTTCGGGCTTCAATTCAATTGCCGGTTTTAGTCCGATCTCAAACTCAAACTGATAATCACCCGGCTGGTTCATATCAAGTTGCGGACTTTGCTGGCTCAGGGGAAGGGGTTGTGCGAAAATGTCGATTTGCTCAGTTTGCAGGTATTTGTTTAGTTCCTCTTCTACTTTTCTGAGCACCTGCTCTCCAAATACACCCTGGCCATACATTTTTTTCACCAGACCTGCCGGCACCATGCCCTTTCGAAATCCCGGGATATTGGCACTTTTGGCATATTTTTTCAGACTTTTTTCAAAGTCGTCCAGGTAATCTCCTTTAGAAAGGGTTATGGTGAGTTTGTCGTTGAGCAAACTGATGTTTTCGCGGGTAATCGTAGCCATGGAAATAAAGATTGAACTTGATTTTTAAGGCCGCAAAGGTACAATTATTCGGGGAAATGACCGCTTGAAAGGGTTCACTTTCAGAAACAAATAATAATTATTCGTACTATTAATATTGCAAACTAACTATTCATCGGGCATCCGCTCATTTCAAAGGTTTAAGGGGGCAACAGTTGACAGATCTGCTGAAAATCAACTATTTTACAGAATAACTTATTTCCACAAGTTCCATTGCCATGAAAAAATTAGTATTCTTTATTCTTCTCCCTTTAACCAGCTTTGCTCAGGGAGTAGACTCTGCCTGGATTGTAAATAATTATACTAAGTCCGAGCTGATGATTCCCATGCGGGACGGAATAAAACTATTCACCACGGTGTATGCGCCCAAGGATCAGTCGGAGGCGCATCCGATTTTAATTACAAGAACCCCTTACTCCTGTGCACCTTATGGTGAGGGTGTATTCAATGCTTCTTTTTGGCGGGGGCCGCGCAATTATTTTTTTAGAGAAAAATACATTTATGTAATACAGGATGTGCGGGGTCGGTGGATGAGTGAGGGTGAATTCGAGGATATTCGTCCTTTTATCCCCACCAAGACAATCGGCCAAACCGATGAGTCTACCGATACCTACGATGCGATTGACTGGCTGGTTAAAAATCTTGCGGGTAACAATGGCAGGGTAGGGGTTTATGGAACTTCCTATCCCGGTTTTTATGCTACCATGGCATCTCTAAGTAACCATCCTGCGCTTAAAGCGGTGAGTCCGCAGGCGCCGGTAACAGAGTGGTTTTTAGGTGATGACTTTCACCACAATGGGGCTTTCATGCTGGCAGATGGATTTGCTTTTTATTCGGGTTTCGGTAAACCCAGACCCAAACCCACCACCATCGGTTCGAAGGGATTTGAGTTTCCTACCAAAGATTATTTTGATTTTTATCTCCGTACCGGTGCGTTGACAAATTTTACGAAACTCATGGGTGACAGCATTCGATTTTGGAAGGACCTGATGTCACATCCCAACTATGATGCATTCTGGCAGGTAAGGGATGCTAGAAAAAATGTCGATAAGATCAATACCTCTATTGCCACCCTGGTAGTCGGCGGCTTATATGATGCCGAAGATTGTTATGGTGCCTGGAATTTGTACAAAGCCATTGAGGGGAAAGCTAAAAATGACAACAGAATAGTAATGGGCCCCTGGTATCATGGTCAATGGGGTGCTTTAGATGGAACTCATTTAGGAAATGTCTACTGGGGCTCTAATACGAGTGATTGGTATGGAAAGAATATTGAGTTACCTTTTTTTGATTATCACCTGCGGAATAAGGGAAGCATCGAACAGATAAAGGAAGCTAATATTTTCTTCACGGGATTAAATGAATGGAAGCAATTGTCTCAATGGCCCTTGCCCAACATGCGAATGACTTCCTATTATCTGGGAGACAGAGGAAATTTGGCCACTGTTGCAGCAGGCACTGGTTTTGAAGAATATGTGAGTGATCCTGCTAAACCTGTTCCATATATATCCGATGTGTATATGTTGCGTTCTACGCCCAGTCGGCATTATCGGGAATATATGGTAGAGGATCAAAAATTTGCTTCCAGAAGGCCGGATGTTTTGGTCTATCAGACGCCTGTTCTTACTGAAGACCTTACGCTGGGCGGCCCGGTGGTGGCAGACTTGTTGGTTTCTCTTTCTTCGACCGATGCCGATTTTGTGGTGAAGTTGATTGATGTATATCCTGATCAGCCGGAAGTAGGGAGTCAAAAAGCCGATTACCTGATGAGTGGCTATCAGCAACTCGTGCGGGGGGAAGTGATGCGGGGGAAGTACAGAAATAGTTTTGAGAAGCCGGCTCCCTTTGTACCTAATCGCCTAACTGAAGTGAAATTCAATCTGCCGGATGTTGCTCATACCTTTAAAAAAGGTCATCGACTGATGATACAGATTCAGAGCAGCTGGTTTCCGATTGTGGATAGAAATCCTCAGCAGTTCATGGATATTTATCAGGCGAAAGATGCTGACTTCAAAAAGGCGACCATACGGGTACATCATCGCTCGAAGATTGAATTGCCCGTGATCAAAGGATTTTAATCTTTCTGAAAATATCCCCAAAAATATCGGTAGGAGATATAGATATATTTCTGTTCAATATGCACTGAACAATTTTTTTGTGGAAGCTGATGAAATATATTGCCCGAACTAGAAAAACTAAATCTCAAACCTTCCCAACCGGAGTTACATCTTTAATGTTATTTTGATGGGAAGCATCATCATCGATGATAGTTTCTTTCACCGTTGCAAAATTAATTTTCTTTAAATCAATTTTGCGCACCTGTCTGTTCCACATGGTGTGGTAGTAATAAACTTTTTCTTTCAGGTCGGAGGAGGAAGTGACCTGGGTAGCACTCACAATGTCTTTGGGTGCGTTTTGAGCCGGCACCTGTGCACCCAATGGAATGTTGAAATTATCTAATATTCTGAATGATTCAAATACCGCTTCCTGGGAAGTTGTCAATGGGCGGCAGGTAGCAGTAAAAGCAGCTGCTCGCACAAATCGGGAAGGAGGAGTGAAATCACCGGGGAGTCCCATCAGCCCTGAGCCACCTCCCAGGGGTTTTAATTCATAGTTGTCGAAAACCCGGGGGCTATTGGGAACATTGGAGAGACTCAGGTAATTGCGTTGATTGATGATGTGCCAGTCATAGGTAGGAGAATTTGTGATCACACCGAGATAAGGATCATATACTTTGATTTCTCCGTGGTTCACGATCTCAATGATCTTGCTGTTACCTGAAGGGTCTACTATTTTAAAATGAAAGGGAAGTTCTGCTCCTCCGAAATCCTTGTTTTCTACAGTTACCACGTGCACTTTGTTCAGGTTGGCGATGGCTTCGTTGACTGTTTTGAAGGAAGACAACATCCATTGCATCAGGTCACCTACGCTCAGTGATTGGGCAGCACGGGTACTGTCATACACTGCATATTCTGCAAATCCGGGTAAATAGTAGACGCCTACATAGAGGCCTTCCTCGTTCATGCCATCCGGACCATAAGGTTGGTCATAGGCGGTCAGCGTAACAAATCCATACTTGCCAGTCCATTTTTTTCCATTCAGTCCCTTCGGTGTTTGACCGATAAAGGACTTGTTGCGGGGAACAACGAGTATTTTATTGTGTTGTGCATCATTCAGGGCCCACTCGACTGTTCGTGAAACCACTACTCCTCCATCTTTAGATTTGAGGGTGATACCGGTACAGGCAAAGCTGACAACAGGTTTGATAGACGATAGACTGATGGATAAGATCAGGCATACTATAAGTGGCTTGCACATATTATTAAATTAAAGAATGTTGCGGAATGATTGCTGAAAGATAAAGTAAAAAAGAGAAACAATTTTTGAAAAGTGCAGCTTTCAAGTCGCGTAGATGAAAATTAGCGTGAGCGTTTGAGTGACAAGTGAATGGGAACAAAAAAGCCAGAGTTTGAGCTGAATACTTTTACTCCGGACTATAAGCGCCGGTATATAAATTCATCGATGACCTACTTGGATAAGAATTACTTTCTTACAAGCCACGAAGTCAACCTCCGCCGTTGCATACGAGGAGTCACATTAAGGAATAAAAAAAGAGTGAGTTTGAATGTGCGTGTGATTTTGTTTCACGCTCGCATTCAAACCCACCCTGGCTTTTTGTGCGGATAATAGGAGTCGAACCTACATGCCTCGCGGCGCCAGATCCTAAGTCTGGTGCGTCTGCCAATTTCGCCATATCCGCAGGACGGCAAAACTACAATTTTTCATTGATTTTTTTCAATCCGCTGTTAATAGGAATAAGTCCTTTTTTCCACCCGGCGATTTCCGTTTTGCTTCCCTGATGAATGATTCCACCTTCCCCTGTTCGTGTTGTTTGTTTCCTTTTTCTGCGAAATAGCAAGCTGGCTCCCGTTGCTGAATGTAATCGGATAGGGATGTTCAGTGATCACCGGAATCTGAATGCCTGTTAATTTTTGGATATCGCGCAGGAACTCTCTTTCTTCCTGGTCACAAAAAGAAATGGCGATACCACTTGCCCCGGCTCTTCCGGTTCTGCCGATCCGGTGAACATACGTTTCAGGAACATTGGGTAATTCAAAATTAATGACATGGGAGAGCTGATCTACATCGATACCTCGGGCAGCAATATCGGTAGCCACCAATACACGCGTAACTCCAGTTTTGAAATTACCCAGTGCCCGCTGCCGGGCATTTTGTGATTTATTTCCATGGATGGCTTCAGCAGTATATCCTGATCTCACCAGGTCTTTGACCACTTTATCTGCTCCGTGTTTGGTTCGGGTAAATACCAGGGCTGATTTGATGTTGTTATCTCGTAAGAGATGAGCCAGCAGTAATTTTTTACTTTCCTTGTTTACATGGTACAACTGTTGGCCAATAGTGGCAGCGGTGGAAGAAATCGGAGTAACTTCAACGCGAACGGGGTCATGTAATAGGGAAGCTGCCAGGGAGGCAATTTCATTTGGCATGGTAGCGGAGAAAAACAGGGTTTGTTTTTTTATCGGCAGCTTGGCCAGAATCTTTTTTACATCATGGATGAATCCCATATCCAGCATACGGTCTGCTTCATCCAGCACCAGTAATTGAACCGATTGCAATGAAATAAATCCTTGTTGCATTAGATCTAATAGTCTGCCGGGAGTAGCAACCAATATGTCTACTCCTTTTTGGAGGGACTTAGTTTGGGGTACCTGGGATACGCCCCCGAATATTACCTCATGTCGTAAAGACAAATGGCGGCCATAAGCTGAAAGACTGTCATTGAT
>JBIIRN010000080.1:0-8234 GCA_044341525.1 Sediminibacterium sp.
GAGAAAGCAGCATATACTTCCGCCAGACGACTGAATAATTTTTTTTCTTCCGGTTTTAATTCATTCCATGGACGAACATAATCTGCTTTACTAGCAATATTGGGTGGCAAAGGATTAAAGTTTGTTAACTCTGTACCTTTCGGAACGATGCCTTTAGCAATCATACGGGGTAAAACCCATTTTCTATAAGCATCATATCCATCATCAAATTTTCCCTTGTATTTGGCAATAAAATCTGCCGGAGCCTGATGGGGAGCATGGTTAGCACCCGGACAATACCACATAAACCAAGGTTTGGAAGGATTAGTTGCCTTCTGATCACGGATATACTCCAAAGCTTTATCAGCGAGGTCTTTTGATAAGTGATACCCTTTTTCAGGCCCATAAGGAGCTTCGACAAAATGATTATCTTCTACTAGGTCTGGATACCACTGATTGGTTTCACCACCGAGAAATCCGTAATAACGATCGAATCCCATTTGGGTAGGCCATTGCTTTCTACTGCCACCTGAAGAAACATCTTGCTCTGGTACATTGTGATTTTTACCAATCCAGAAAGTACTCCATCCATTATCTTGTAATACCTGACCAATGGTTGCGCATTGTTCAGGAATACGACCATGTGCTCCCGGAAATCCATTCGCACCTTCAGTAATTGCTGCATTACCTGTAAGATGATGATTGCGACCAGTTAATAGTGTAGAACGAGTGGGAGAACAAAGTGCAGTGGTATGCCATTGAGTATAAATCAAACCATTATCTGCCAGCTTTTGTAAGGTTGGCATATTAATAGCACCCCCATAGGGAGACCAAGAGGCTAGTCCTGTATCATCAAAAAGTATAAAGAGAATATTCGGAGAACCGGCAGGAGCCCTTTTGGGTGTATAGGGTCCCCAATCAGATTTTGATTCCCGGATGTCTAACTTAATCTCACCTTTGAAATTTTGCTTTCGAACTTCCCTGGGATCACCCTGGGAATATGTCTTAATGTTAATACACAACATTAGCAAGAATAAACTTGCGAATTGCAATTGCCATTGAATTGCCTTCCTAATAGGGATCATAGTTGTTTTTTTTAATTTTTAAAAGTGGTTGATGACAGCTTTTTTTATCTATTTATTTTGGTAATAAATTATAATTCTAGTTGAACTCGGAATTGCCAGAAATTGGTTTTTCCCAGCAGATTCATTCGGTCTAATCCGCCTATTCCATAGTTGATTTCATATCTGAAATGCGCATTGGGATACCAACTCAATGCCGTTGTAAATCGATTGAACTTTCCCCCCATAATGGCTGCATGGTTTGCATTAGATTGAGTAAATCTTGTTCCCAGTTCCCAGGCTCCGGGACCTGAATTGTTTCTGAACTTAAAATTCTTTTTGGGGATTAATTTTCCAAGATTACCGGTCATCTTGTTATATCTCCTGTTCTCTCCTGTTAAAAAAATACTACCTCCAACCTGCCAGGTATAGAAATTGGGATTCCCACTGGCAGGACTTTTTACAGAAGCATTGATGTATTCAGCCAAGAGTGCTAGAGGGCCCTTCACACCAATCCATTCCAAAAAGAATGTATTTGAGTGATTGGCGGTAAGACTGCCGGTATTAATATAAAAGGGAGCTGTGTTGGCTTCAGGCTTGGCCCTATAAGATAACTTTTGATCAGTTGCATCAGAATAACGATATGCAAAACCCAAGTGCATCAGTTCTCTGTCAGATTTATATACGGGTAACCCGGAAACTCGTAATGTAATTTGTGAGCCATTATCAGAAAATGATTTACCGGTTTCCCAATAATTATTGAAGAACCCGATGGTATAAGTCATTTTTTGTTGAAGGACTGAATTTGAATAGCGAATACCAATATTTCGCTGGCGCACAAACATGGGTGTGCCTGTACTTCTTTCCATGAATTGTAATTGGGTACCCGGCGAAACATATTCCAAGCCAACCCCTTCCCTTTGTTTTCCAAAAGTCAGCCATCCCCCCTTCGCACCGATAGGGATTTCTACATTCCAGTCAATCAAATCAAAAGTTTTTTTGGATGGGGGGGCGTCTAATCCATTAAAATTCGCGCTGAACAAATAGCGCCAAGGGTTTTTAAAGAAAAGCAACTGACCAGAAGCGACAATCCGATCACCTCTTACCTCGGTTTGAGGACTAACCTTACCAACCTGGGTAATACTGTTATTATCCTGGTCAACTATATTATGATCCAAAATAAAAGCAAAACCCACGTTCATTGTAAAATATTTATTAGCAAAATGATTCCACTTTTTTTTCATCATGGGAGAAGTAGTTGCAGGAACAGAAGTCGGATTGACTACAGCAGTATCATTTATCTGTAAAATATCCTGAGCAAATACAGGCAATGAAATAATACTAAACCCAATTATCGGGAGGTATGTGTGTATGTTTTTCAAGCTGTTATTTTTTAGGATAAATTAACTTACTGACACCCATTCCAAACTGCCATGAATCGTATGCTCGCAGCTTATTTTCATATTTTAGTCCCAAACTCAATTCCCATTCTTTAGGTAATTCAAAACCATATTCGATACCAAAATCAATCAATGGTAAGTGTTCAGATTTTTCGAACTCCATACCCATTCCACTGGTAAAAACCCAGTGTTTTGCCGGCTTGAATAAGCCAACAAGAGAAACAGCTAATGGATTTGAACGGGTCAGGAGGGTTTTATCGTCTTCCTTTTCGATGGTGTATTGTTGTAAAATCAGGTCATTATGTAAGCCGATGGCCCATTTCTGATTAAACCAATAATCATAATCAAAGCTCCAGGCAGGAACAATGAAATTCTTTTTTTCACCCGGCACCTGAACTGTTCTGTTGAGATGTGCATGGTTCATCATAACTGAGAAACGGTGATGGGGTAAACTCACTTCAGTTTCTTTTTCCTCTTTAATTTCCTGTGCCTGAAGGAGTGTTATACACAGGCAAAAAGCCCACAGGAAGAAAATGTATTTCTTCTTGACCGGAAATTTTATTCGCCTGTATGTATTCAATATGCCTGCCACCAGTACAACAGAATTATTTTATTTTGACTTCTTTCACACAACGGAATCCAATATGATTGGTACTGCTTCTCCACTCTCCTTTCCCCCTGGTTCCCATCATATACCGTGTACAATATTGATCGGTGCATAAATAAGAACCCCCTCTCTGAACCTTTTTAGAAACTCCAGGCTCAGTCGGATCGTAGCTATCTGCGGGACCTTGCGGATTAACAGACACGCCGGTTTTTTTTTGCTGTTCGTAATAATCACTTCTGTACCAGTCTGCACACCACTCCCACACATTACCGGCCATATCATACAGACCAAAGCCATTGGCAGGAAACTGTTTGACCGGTGCGATTCCTGCAAATCCGTCTTCATGTGAATCTGTTCCTGGGAAATGTCCCTGAAAGCTATTGGCCATGAATTGACCTTCCGGCCGAAACTGATTACCCCAGGCATATCGGTTGCCTGTTAATCCGCCTCTTGCAGCAAATTCCCATTCCGCTTCGGTAGGTAGTCTTTTACCAGCCCATTGAGCATACGCATGTGCATCCTCCCAGGCCACATGCACTACCGGATGATTTTCTTTTCCTACTAAATCACTTTCAGGACCATTGGGATGACGCCAATCAGCTCCTTTTTTATAGTTCCACCATGCATAGGGATTATTGAGTGATACCGGATAAGGCGGCGGGGTAAACACAACCGAACCGGCTACTAACATTTCGGGAAGTGCATCGGGGAATTCCTGCGGTGTAGGCGCTTTTTCGGCCACTGTAACATATCCGGTTGCCTTTACGAAAGCAGCAAACTCGGCATTAGTTACCTCATGCTCATCCATGAAAAAAGGACTAATCTGAACCCGATGAATTGGCCGGGCATCCGACATATTTTCGTTGCCGCCATCCGACATTCCAACCGGATTGGGGGCACCCATGCTAAATTCACCACCGGGTATGAAAACCATTCCACCTGGAATTTTTCCGGGATGCTCATTTTCATTTAACTGCGTGGCCTGAAAATCTGCCGCGCCCGCGACCATATAAATGGAACTATCACTGGTCGCCATACCATTGGTGCAGGATATAGCAGAAGCAGTTCTGAGTTGCTCAAAATCGTTTTGCCGTTGAACAGTATTAATGACCCGATTACCCTTGCAGGCAAACAGCAGTATTGAGAAAAAAATAATCCTTTTCAAGCTTATTTGATTTTACAGCGGATTAGTTTAACAAAAATCATTTTGATCTCTAACGCTTATCAAATAAAGCAAACAGAAGAGGAGAAACCGAATTTAGCAGGTGGATTATTCTCTAATTTGAATGATTTGAAACAATGTCCATTTTTCAAAGGATTGTCCAATAATTAAAAAATTAGAAAAAATTCATTGCTACCTAAATTTACAATGATTATAAATACTTTATAAATAAACATAATAATAAATATTATATTGTTATTTTGGAAAATTGGACAAGTACATTCCTAAAAATGGACGCGGGTAGTAATTTCGGAAATTCAGAAAATCCCCGGAAACTAAAACAAGACCTTAATTCAGATTCTCTTCGTCTGGTCTGCCAAAATATTCAGAGGGAGTTTTACCGGTTTTCTTTTTAACTGCATTGATGAAGGATTTCCTTGAATTAAAACCGGCTTCTCTGGAAATGGCTTCAAAGGTATACTGATGACTTTCGGGAGATGTCTTCAGCAATTCAGACACATAATTAATTCGGTATTCGTTGATTAACTCATTGAAATTCTTCCCATACTGTTGATTAATAAAAGCGGAAATCAGGTAAATAGGAATACCCAGTTCATCAGAAAGATCCCTGATTTTATAGCCGGTCTTGATGAAGGGGCGATTGGATAGGAAATGATTTTCCAGTTTATCTTTCAATTCAATTTCCTGTGACCGGTCAAAAAAGGTTCTGTCCTCATTTTCCAGTAAAGATTTAGAATCTATCTGCTCTAATTCTTGGTGATCTAACTGCGGTTGGAACCACCCTTTCAGACCATAAAGTATGTTCGGTTGTTTAAAAAGATAGAGACTGACGATGAGAAGGAAAAAGAATATAGTCAATGTGATCAATTGATAAAAGTCATAGATATCCGTTAACTGAAGGGTGTGCCAGAATATTAATAGCAGGTATAAAACAAATAGCGAAATAGTGAAAAAATATAACCACTGGTAGATTTCTGCATTTTGATCACCCGACGTTTCCTTATCAAGTACTCTCTTTTTGTAACGCTGTAACATGATAATCTGAATAATCGGGAAACTGAAGCTGTATAACAAGCGCAGCATGATTCCCCATCCCTGAGGTAAAATAGATTCGGGTTCTTTTGCAATGAGCAGCATGTCATCTAACAACTGTTGAATGATGGCTCTTTTTTCAGTTGCAGCTAATAGGTAAAAGGGAATGTAGCATATTGTATAGGCAATAGCAGGTAGTAAAAAGAGATAATCTGTTTTCTCCAGCCGATATTGCTGCTTCAGAATACTTCTAACATATAAATAAGACAAGGGAGGAACACATAACATGGTGAAAACCGTTATGCGCCAAAAATGTGGAAAAAGCAAATAGAAATTGGTCAACATCAAACCGGTATTCATACCGGAAAGGGTCACTAAAAATATCAGTATAGCCAACAACCTGGCAGTAAAAGATTCCTGTTTATTTAAAATATACAATAAACCGGACATCAGCAAACCCAGCGTTCCGATTACCGTCACCAGCACATAGTTCCACTCGAGTTGTTCTCCCATGTAAACTAACTTCTTATTGTAGGTTAAAAATAGGGGAAGAAGTTGAATTCATTAGTAATAAGATTTAATATATAATAATTAAAATATGTGTATATAATTAGAAATAAATATATCAATCCGATTTAAGGAAAGCGAGTTTCGAAGGATAAACCTGATATAATTACAGCAACGCTCATGGTCGAGTAAAATCCTTTGGATCAATACTATAATACTTTTCTATAACCCCCCACCTCAAAAAAATATAAAATATGAATTATGTATTTTTAGATTATTTAAAAAATTAATTTACAATCATTTATAAATTATTTTTTTCATTTTATTACTTTTTTTAATTAAACATTTTTTTAAAATAGGCCCTACTGCTCCTGATAAAAAAACTGATAAAATCGTGCACAATTGTCAGCTGAAATTCCAGTCCACAACATTTGAGATATTGATTTGTAAACCATTCGTTTATAACTAAAAAATCACCTATCTTAAACCTTTTCTTCAAAAGTCTGTCTATAGAACAACCCTGGGTTCCTGCTATGAGATATCTTTTACCGGTAATATTACTGGTGCTCAGTATACAGCCGTCTGCTGCTCAAAACTTTTCCAATAAAGGGAAGGACTTTTGGCTGGGCTATGGATTCCATGTCCAGATGGGCGCTGGCGCCATCTTACCTTCCAACACTCAGGATATGGTGCTTTATTTCACTTCAGATAAGGATGCGACCGTAACTGTAGAAATACCGGGTGTAGGTTTTACCCAAACTTACCAGGTAAAAGCTAACCAGGTAACTGCCTCAGCCCCTATGCCGAAAACGGGGGCACAGGACAGTAGGATTGTAGATACGGGTTATTATAACAGGGGAATCCATGTATTTAGCAATGTTGATATTGTTGCTTATGCACACATTTATAATGGCAGTATCTCGGGAGCAACTTTGTTATATCCCACCAATACACTGGGTAATGATTATTATGCCATTATCTATAATCAGGCTTCCAACCAAAGTTTTGCCAACTCTTTTGCCTTTGTCGTTGGAGTGGAGGAAGGCAATACTACTGTTGAAATTACTCCGGCAGATGCCACTAAAAGACCCGGTAACACTTCTTTCCAGGTAACCCTGGCCAAAGGACAGATTTATAGCTTGATGGGAACCACTTCCGGGAACAAGGGATCTGACCTTACAGGAACACGAATAAGAACTATCAGTACAAGCGGGGCATGTAAAAAAATAGCTGTATTCTGTGGTTCCGGCAAAATGAGTATCGGTGCTCCCAATACCAATCCAACTGTCAACAATAATCAAACCGGAAGTGCAGATAATATCATTGCCCAATGCACACCAGCCAGTGCGTGGGGAAGAAAATATCTGACCACACCCACGGGAACACTGGTAAGTAATCAAATCTCTCTCAACACCAATTACTTTCGGATCTGCGTAAGCGATCCAACCACACAAGTCAAGCTCAATGGCACTGTAATCCCTAGTAATCTTCTTCATAGAAATTTTTTCTACGAAGTAAAAAATACAACTCCGCTCACCGTACCGGGCAATGGCATTGGTATCGCCAATACTGGTACAACCAATTTTAATCTCATAGAAGCCGACAAACCAATTACAGTTGCTCAATACTGCACAACACAAGGGCAAGATGGCAACCCGAACCCAGGTGACCCGGAAATGATTTATCTAAGTCCGGTTGAACAAACCATCAATAAAATTACGCTCAACTCTACCCCCTTCAATGCCATTACACAACATGCCATCAATGTCATCATCAAGAAAACAGGAATTCCTTCATTTCGACTCGATGGAACGGCAAGAACAACTAATTTCATAGATCACCCCAGAGATCCGGAATATGCCTATGCAATTTTCTCAGTTAGCTCTGGTTCTCATACAGTATACTCTGATAGTGGTTTTAATGCCATAGCTTACGGTTTTGGCGCTGCTGAAAGTTATGGCTACAATGCCGGTACCAATATCAAAGACCTCTATTCCCCTATCTTTCAAAATCCCTACGGTAGACTGGATTTCGCAGCCACCTGCGTCGGCAATAAGTTTAACTTCTCAGTGCCGCTTTCTTACATGCCCACCTCGCTCACCTGGGACTTTGGCGGTAGTATAAAACTGAATCCAAATACTAATATCGGACCAATCATTCCGGTTCCAGATAGCACACCAACTGTCAACGGTATACAATTGTATTACTTTAGTCCCGCCAACGGACCAACACCAAAAGATTTTGTTTTTACTGCCTCAGGTAATGATACCATTCGTCTTTTTGCAACCAACCCCTCACCCGACGGATGCAGCAGCTCAAATGCAGAATACGTTATCCCGGTTGTTATCAACCCAACCCCAAAAGCAAACTTCCAATTTCCTGCCACTGTTTGCCTGGGTATACCAATCCCTTTTTCCGATGCATCATCCGATTTGGGTAATAGTCTTGTTGTTAATGGATTGTGG
>JBIIRN010000089.1:0-7635 GCA_044341525.1 Sediminibacterium sp.
TATGAATTACCTTATTGAGAAAAAAATCATCGGTTTGCCCGGTTCCAGGAAGGGCACCCCTGAATCCAAAAAAATGATATAAAATATTTTTCATCACTTTGGCCTGTTCCAGGGGGGTGAGGTAACTATTTAATTCTAACCAGATATTTTTTTTCAGGGATTCAATGCTCTCAGTCAATGTTTCGTAGCAGAGATCCGGCTGATTATATTTGGCAACCAAAAATGCCCCTTCCAGTAAATCTTTACAACCGCTTTCCTTCCAGTTTTTGAAATCATTACTTAATTCTGCCAGTTGTAATCTTTTGATGATGTATTCAATCCTTTCCTGCACCTTTTCATCCGGCTGATTTTCCCACAAATGCTCCAGGTTGGGAATAATGGGTTTACCATAATCCATTAATTTACCTGATACCGATTCATATACTTCCGTATCGGGATCATCAATTAATGACAGTAAAGCATTCAATTCTTTGGTTTCCTGCATATTAAACAGGGGGTTGTCTACTTTCTATTAACGCAAGCCAGACAAAAAAGTATATTCGGTATGTCAATTTTTATGGGTATTAACTCCACAATCTTATCCCCAATGTTAATATGTGGGGGAGGGTTAATCATTTTGTTGAGGTTTCCCTGTTGTTACTTCGGTAAATATTGTGAATTATCCAACAACAGATCTGCCATATTATTAGTATCATTGTATACCCCCAAATTTATCACCATGTCATCTTTTTCAATTCCCAAGTTTCCAGTAGCGGCTGTTAACCTGCATGCAGAACTGCGTCGCCGTGTGCAAGAATACTTTCGCCAGCGCGGTATCGAGGAGACGGGAAACCCCCAATTATTTACAAAGGCTATCATATTAATTGCTTGTTTGCTGAGTGTCTACATTCATCTATTGTTCTTTACACCCGTCTGGTACTTAGCTCTGCTCGAATGTGTTATAATGGGTGGGTTGGTGGCTGCGATAGGGTTCAATGTGATGCATGATGGTAGTCATGGCAGTTTTAGTAAGAAGAAATGGGTCAATCGCCTGGCTGCCTCTACCATTAGCATGTTGGGAGCCAATCATTTTATGTGGAATATGAAACATAATATGATTCACCACACATTTACGAATGTCGATGGTGTTGATGATGATATCGAGGTATCGTCTTTAATGAGAATGGCGCCCACCCAACACCGCGCTCGCCTGCACCGATTTCAGCATATTTACTTTTGGTTCCTTTATATGTTGCTTTATATATTCTGGTTATTCTTTACCGATTACAAAAAGTATTTCTCCGGTAAAATAGGTAATGTTCCGTTGAAGCGAATGCGCCTGGCCGACCACTTAGAATTTTGGGCGGTTAAGATTTATCATGCACTCGCTTTTATTGTATTGCCTATCTATTTACTTGGCTGGAAAGCATGGCTGACGGGCTTTTTGGTGATGACTCTGGTAGCTGGTTTCGTCTTAAGCATTGTATTTCAACTAGCCCATACAGTAGAGCATACCAGTTTTCCGCTAACTGATGAAGATAGCCAGCGACTACCGGATGAATTTGCGGCACACCAAATCAAAACTACTGCCAATTTTGCCACCCGGAATAAGCTCATCAGCTGGCTGGTAGGGGGTCTCAATTTTCAGATAGAACATCACCTGTTCCCTAAAATTTCTCACGTGCATTATCCTGCCATCAGCGAAATCGTAAAAAGAGTTTGTGCTGAGTACCAGCTGCAGTATATTGAATATCCAACCATGCGGCAGGCAGTTTTTGCGCATGTGCGTTTTCTCAGGCGCATGGGTCAAAACGACTAATCGACTAATCAGTTGTTCTGATACCAGTTAACCGGTTCACGAAAAATAACCTGCCAGGATAGAGGATAGGTTAAGACTATTTCTTTTTAGCGGGCTTCTTTGCGGCTTTTTTAACGGTTGCCGTTTTTTTAGCTGCAACTTTTTGAGTTCCCGAACTACGAACGGTAGCTTTTTTCTTAGCCTTAGAAGTAAAGGCACCAGGAACCTGCTCTTCAATCATTTCTTTTACCTGATCGAGACTAAGGGCCGAAAGCTCTTCCGGTAAGTATTTATCACCTCCTTTCTTGCGAGGTAGTTTGAGCATCTTCTTCTGAAACCGGATAAAGGGCCCCCAACGTCCATTCTCAATGGCTATTTTTTCGGTAGTCCATTGCTGAATGAATCGGTTGGATTCTTTTTCCAATTTTTTTAGAATTAGTTCATTGATGTTTTGCTGGGTTAGTTCATCAAAGGAATAAGCCTTGGGTACATTGATGAACAAATCATTCCATTTGATAAAAGGACCAAAACGCCCCTTCCCCTTGGTGACCGGCATTCCATCATATTCCCCCACCGGTGCATCAGCCTGTTGCTTTTGGCCAATCAATTCCACTGCATCCTCCAAAGACATTTCATATAAATCTACGGTTTTCGGAACAGAGATGAATTGGTCACCCCAGCGGATATAGGGACCAAATCTTCCTACATTTACTGCCACCTCCTTTTCTTCAAAGTTTCCTAACATTCGGGGTAAGCGGAAAAGCTGCATTGCTTCGTCCAGAGTGATTGTTTCAATACTTTGTGAGGGATTGAGTTTGGCAAACCTGGGTTTTTCATCTTCATCCTGCTGTTCGCCAATCTGAACCATCGGGCCATATCTCCCCATTCTCGCTATCACTCGCTTTCCGGAGTCAGGATCGACCCCTAGTTCCCGTTCTCCCTTTGCACGCTCAGCTGTCTCCAGCGTAGTTTCAATGGTTTGATGAAAGGGTTGATAAAAGCCGTCTATCATCTTACTCCAGATGATTTTTCCTTCTGCTATTTCATCAAACTGTTCCTCGATTTTAGCCGTAAAACCAAAATCCATCACCCGATCAAAATGCTGCTTCAGAAAGTCAGTAACCACAATCCCCAGATCAGTGGGGAATAATTTATTTTTTTCCTGACCGGTCATTTGCTGCACGAGTTCCTCGCGCAATTGACCATCAGGAAGCAGGTGCATCAAGGCAGAAGTTCGGAGTGTACCTTCTTTTTCCCGCTTTTCAACATAATTACGCTTGATAATCGTAGAAATGGTAGGTGCATAGGTGGAAGGTCTGCCAATGCCCAATTCCTCCAGTTTTTTGACCAAGGATGCTTCTGTGTAACGGGCAGGGGGGCGGGTGAATTTCTCTTTGGCCGTTAATTGTCTGAAAACGGGTTGATCTCCCGGTGCCAGAGGGGGTAAAATTCCCTCAGTATTTTCGTCTTCTTCTTCATCTTTTCCCTCGAGGTACACTTTCAGGAATCCATCAAATTTTAAAACCTCTCCTGTTGCAGTCAGCACATCCGGACGGGTGCTGATAGAAATAGTAGCAATGGTTTTTTCAAATTCAGCCTCACTCATTTGAGAGGCAATCGTTCTTTTCCATATCAACTCATAAAGGCGACGGGTATCTTCATCCGCTACCGTTGTATTACTCATATAGGTAGGTCGAATGGCTTCGTGGGCTTCCTGAGCACTTTCATTTTTATTTTTGAAACGCCGGGGCTGATAATACTCTTCTCCGTAAGATTTTAGGATCTCTTTTTTAATATCACCCATCGCAGTATCACTCAGTTGAATGCTGTCGGTACGCATGTAAGTGATTTTACCACTCTCGTATAATTTTTGTGCCAGCAACATGGTCTTGCTCACACCGTACCCTAATTTTCTCGAAGCTTCCTGTTGTAAAGTGGAAGTAGTAAAGGGGGCTGCCGGTGACCTCTTGGCTGGTTTTACCTGAACATCTTTTACCGTATAGGCGGCTCCCCGACAAGTTTCCAGAAATTTTCTGGCTTCCTCCTGACTGGATATTCGGGAGGGTCCGTCAGCGTAGAAACTTACTTCTTTTCCATACAAGTCTTTAGCAGTGAACTGCGCTTCAATCTGATAGCTGCTTTCAGTAACAAATTGATTGATTTCCCGCTCCCTGTCTACTATCAAACGCACAGCAACGCTTTGAACCCTGCCTGCACTGAGACTGCGTTGCATGCCGATTTTCCGCCAGAGTACCGGACTTAATTCAAAACCCACTAATCTGTCAAGTACCCTACGGGCTTGTTGAGCATTGACCAGATTCATATCAATTCTGCGGGGGTTGTCAACTGCTTTTTTAATGGCAGGCGCCGTGATTTCATGAAAGACAATTCTTTTAGTAGACTTCGGGTCGAGTCCGAGCACTTCCGCTAAATGCCAACTGATACTTTCTCCTTCCCGGTCCTCATCCGACGCGAGCCAAACCTCGTCGGCTTTTTTAGCAAGCTGACGCAATTCTTTCACCACTTTCTCCTTCTCCTTGGGTACCAGGTACCTGGGTTGAAATTGATTGTTGACATCAATACCCATGTCGTCCTTTTCCAGGTCACGGATATGGCCAAAGCAGCTCTTCACCTGAAAATCTTTTCCCAGGATTTTTTCAATGGTTTTGGCCTTCGCCGGGGACTCCACTATTAATAAATTCTTGGCCATATGTTGGGGGTACTACCTGGTGTTAGTATTATAATATTTCAATATATAATTGAGCTTTCAATCAAAATTATCTGGTTCTCAATGATGCAATATTAGGTGAAACGGCGAAAATCAAAAAAATATCAGATTTCCGGGTTGTGAATAAATGCCACTAATTGATTGATTACGGTGGGATCTCTATATACCTGATTATGTCCTAACCCCTTAGTAATCAAGAACTCCACGCGTTTGGGAGAGAGGTCTAAACTGGGTCGAAGGTCTTCAAGTGGACAAATCTTATCATCCTCATCGTGGATCCAAAGAATCGAATGGCGACTCGATTGAACTACCCGGTTGACGGAAAAATGACTGACAGGAACCCCCGCAAACTCATGTACCAGGTCATTGAAAGCCTCCCGGATGGCATTTCTAACCGGAATAATGCGGAAAAGATCTGCTATAGAACGGCTGGTTTCAGTGGCGGGAGCGATAAAAACTACCTTTCTTGGAGGAACATCCTGAAATCTTTCAGATGCCAAAGCCATTGATAGTCCACCCAAAGAGTGGCCTACTCCGGCATAAAAGGGGCCAAAAAGGCGGTCTGCCTCCAAAATCATATCCCGGTAAGTCACGGCTTCAATTTTTTGTCCCCCGCTTCGTCCGTGTACCGGTGCATCGAAGGCATAGATTGTAAACCCTTTTTCAAGCAGGGCTTTTGCCAGGTGTTCAAATTTGAGGGCGTAACTCCTGAATCCGTGGGCGAGGATAATTTTTTTTCCGTTGGGAACTTTGGGTTTCCAACCAAATCCACTGATCAGGAAGTCCTTAAAAGGAAAACTAATAGGTTCAGCTTCGGGTAGTTGGGGGTCAGGAATTGGTCGTGTAGGGGGAGGAGGAACAGTGAATAGCCGGTAGGCAGCCAGGGCAGCGCTTTTGGGAGAAAAAATACCGATGAGTTCAATTCTCCAGCGGTGATAAGCAACGGCCAATGCTTCCGCTGTTTTACTTTTCATGGGTGCAAAGATACATCAAAGCGTTTCAATGGATGAATCGGCTGCTGGTTGAAACCCGGTTCATCCAATAGTAACTATTTCTTTCCCCAACCACCCCCTTTAACTTTTTTCAGTAAACAATTGGCTGATTGATGGGTTAAATAGGCATTTGAAATACTTTTGCGGTATTCTATGTATAAGATTCATATTTCATTCGAAGAAAAAGGACTGGAACCGGTGACCATTGAGCAGGTTCAGTCTGATCAAAGTTTACTGGAAGTTTGTCTCGACAATGGTATTGAACTGCATCACAATTGTGGTGCTGTTTGCGCCTGCAGTACTTGTCATCTTTATGTCAACAGTGGTGAGCAGTTTTTGGAGCCTATCTCTGATAAGGAGGAAGACTTTATCGACAGGGCCGTAAACCCCCGCCTGAATTCAAGATTGGGTTGTCAATGTATATTGCTGTCCGGACAGGGAGATATTTCCATTACCTTGCCCGATCAGACTCAGTTTTTAGGAGAATAATTAGATTCAAACCTATTCATTAAATTTATGACGCATTTTGAGCCGCCTATCTACTGGAACGACCATGAAGACATCGCACAGAAATTATATGAGCGTTTTGGGGATGAATTTACAGAAAGCCGAATCTACAGAATACGTTTCACGGATTTGCTGGAATGGATATTGGAAATTCCCCATTTCAAAGGAACCCGGGAAGAAAGCAATGAAGGTCATCTGGAGATGATTCAAAGCGCTTGGGTATATGAGTGGCGGGATAATCAATCTTAAAATTTCTCATTTTTAATTATTACCCATCGAACATTTTCAACACATTACCACTTTTGTTCTGGATGTTGATGGAGTATTGACAGACGGAAATCTCTGGTTATTACCGGGGGGCATTCAGGCCCGTCGAATGAATATACGGGATGGATATGCGCTTCAGTTGGCTGTTAAAAAGGGCTATCGTATTTTCATTTTATCCGGTGCCGTTTCTGAGGAATCGCGAGACCGGTTAGTCAGGTTGGGAATTACAGATATCCAAATGGGTATAAAGGACAAAGCATCCGTATTATCTGATTACTTAATTCAACATCAGATTCCCACTGCTTCAGTTATGTATATGGGCGATGATATACCTGATCTGGGTGCCATGCGCCTGGTAGGTACCCCTTGTTGTCCTGCCGATGCAGCTGCCGAAATCAAACAACTCTCAGTTTATATTTCTCCTTATGCGGGTGGTGCCGGATGTGTTCGTGATGTACTGGAAAAAGTATTAAAGTTGAAGGGAGACTGGAATGAAGATGTTTCCGTTGCCTCAGTTTGAACTTGTTAGAAATAATCAATCTTTCCATATAATTATACATCTACTTTGATTGCTTTCCTCAGACTGGTACGATGGCAGAATCTCCTTTTCATTGTAATTACACAATGTTGTTATGAGTATGGAATCTATCTTCCTATTTATAAAACACACAACACCGGGCAATTTATTTTTTTGGTGATGGCCTCTGTGCTAATTGCGGCAGCCGGTTATATTATTAATGATTATTTTGATCTAAATATTGATCAGATCAATAAGCCGGATAAAGTAGTAGTCAATCACGGAGTTAGCAGGCGATGGGCTATTTTCTGGCACATGCTTTTGAGTTTGCTGGGTTTCTTCTTTACAGTTCTCGCACTTCCTCCTTCCCTTTTTTGGTACCTGGTACTGGCCAATCTTCTTTGCATCATACTCTTGTGGTTGTATTCGACTAATTTCAAACGACAGCTTCTGATTGGAAACGTAGTGATTTCCTTGCTCACCAGTTGGGTAATTCTGATTGTATTTTTTTCCAAGTCACCTTTGTCGCTTGAATCGGTTGCCACGATTGATACTTCCTCCATCCGGTTGTTCCGATTGACCATGCTCTATGCCAGTTTTGCTTTTATCATTTCTTTGGTCAGGGAAGTATTAAAAGATATGGAAGACCGAATTGGTGACCAGCAGTATGGTTGCAGAACCATGCCCATCGTCTGGGGATTGCAGGCCTCCAGGGTATTTGTTTATGTTTGGCTGATTGTGCTTTCCGGAAGTTTGCTGCTATTACAGCTATACGTGGTTGCTTATGGTTGGTGGCTGAGCATCACATACTGTATCCTCCTCATCATTTTACCGGTTGGAATGGTTA
>JBIIRN010000228.1:0-3614 GCA_044341525.1 Sediminibacterium sp.
CTTTGCAGAGCAAATGAAACAGAACATTACCATACACCATCATCATTACTTGCCCTCCCGGTAAGCAGTGTGTTGTGTATTGGATGAAACATACTGGCTTACCCTTGGGTAGGCCTTTTTTTTTAACGTGTCCTGATCATTCCTGCGATAAAACCGAAAAACTCAAAACATGAAACTCACCCTCGCGATTCAAAAGAGCGGCAGACTGCATGATGATTCCATGCGTTTATTGAAAGAATGTGGCATCGATATGTCAAATGGAGTCAATAAGCTTAAATCGGAAGCCAGTAATTTTCCGCTGGAATTGTATTTCCTCCGCGATGATGATATTCCTCAATATGTAGAAGACAAGGTAGCCGATATCGGGTTTGTGGGAGAGAATGTGGTGATGGAAAAAAAGAAACAGGTGATCAGTTGTGAACCACTGGGCTTTGGAAAATGTCGACTGAGTATTGCTGTGAAAAAAGGAGATACCTATCAAAATATTTCTGACCTCTCCGGGAAAAAGATTGCCACCAGTTACCCGGTCATATTGGAAGATTTTTTACAAAAAAATGGAGTAATCGCAGAAATTCATGCCATCAGCGGTAGTGTGGAGATTGCACCCGGAATCGGACTCGCAGATGCTATTTGTGATCTGGTGAGCAGTGGCTCTACCTTGTTCATGAATGGACTGAGAGAAGCGACCCCTATTTTGCAGTCTCAGGCAGTATTGATTAAGAATGCTGGATTGTCAGCAGAAAAAGAAGCGATCCTCGAAAAATTATTATTTCGTATTCGGGCAGTGAAAAAAGCCAGGAACCATAAATATATCCTGTTGAATGCGCCCAACGAAAAACTGGAGTCAATTATCGCTCTTCTTCCGGGCATGAAAAGCCCTACCGTACTTCCACTGGCTCAGCCCGGCTGGAGCAGCGTTCACAGCGTATTGAATGAAAATGATTTTTGGAATATCATCGAGCAGTTGCGGGATGCAGGCGCTCAGGGTATCCTGGTAGTACCCATTGAAAAAATGATCCTTTAAATGATTTTTTAAAAAACACGTATGCTATCTACAATTCAGTTCCCCGATCCATCATCCTGGCCATTATTACTGCAGAGACCGGTAGTGGATGCTGCCCACCTTAAAGAGCAGGTGGGGAAGATTATGCAGCTGGTAAAATCGGGTGGTGATGAAACCTTACAGCGTTTGACAAAAGAATTGGATGGTGTTTTGGTAGAGCAACTCAGAATAGATTCTTCAGTTATTCTTGCCGCGGAACAGGAACTGGCACCCTCTTTGAAACAAGCCATTCGCACAGCAGCCGACAATATTCGTCGGTTCCATTCAACCCAAATGAAGCAGGAGGAACGCATTGAAACCATGCCTGGAATTGTTTGCTGGCGTCGTTCCCGACCCATCGAAAAAGTGGGTTTATATATTCCCGGCGGAACTGCCCCCTTGTTTTCTACTATTTTGATGCTGGGGATTCCCGCACAACTGGCAGGTTGTAAAGAGATTGTCTTGTGCACGCCTCCGGGGAAAGACGGTAAAGTTCATCCTGCTATTCTTTTTACTGCCAAAGAAGTTGGAATTGATCAAATTTTTAGGGTAGGTGGCGCACAGGCCATTGCTGCCATGACCTATGGAACCGCAAGTGTTCCGAAGGTGCATAAAATTTTTGGGCCCGGTAATCAGTATGTTACTGCTGCCAAACAATGGGCACAACAAGAGGGTGTGGCCATCGATATGCCCGCAGGTCCCAGTGAAGTATGTGTCTGGGCAGATGCAACTGCAATGCCTCATTTTGTAGCAGCAGACTTGTTGAGTCAGGCAGAACACGGCGCCGATAGTCAGGTTTTATTGGTAACTACATCTGCCGAGCTGCCGGCAAAAGTTATTGCTGCCATTGAAGAGCAATTGGCTGTTTTGCCCCGTGCTGAATTTGCCCGACAAGCCATGCAAAACAGTAAGGCAATGGTGGTGCAGTCGCAGGAAGAAGCATTACAATTAGTTAATGCCTATGCACCTGAACACCTGATTATTGCCTGTGAACAGGCGGAACAACTGGCAGAGGGGGTAGTGAATGCAGGGTCCGTTTTCCTGGGGAATTATTCTCCCGAAAGTGTGGGAGATTATGCCAGCGGAACCAATCACACCCTACCTACGAATGGATATGCCCGTGCTTACAGTGGAGTTAGTGTAGATAGTTTTGTTAAAAAGATTACTTATCAGCAACTCACGAAGGAAGGACTCACTCTCTTGGCACCTACGGTAGTAGCTATGGCAGAGGCGGAGGGTTTGCAAGCCCATGCCCGTGCTGTTCAAATCAGATTACAATCATAAATATTCACAACTATTTTTTTATGTCATTTGACCTGAGTCGCCTGATCAGAAATAACATTCGTGAACTGCAGCCGTATTCTTCTGCAAGGGATGAATTCAGTGGTGAGGCAAAAGTATTCTTGGATGCCAATGAGAATAGCCTGGGTTCACCCCTTATTCAATGGTACCATCGTTATCCCGATCCACACCATAACAGGTTGCGTGAAAAATTATCCCTTATCAAGGGTATTGGAGCGGAACATATTTTTCTGGGCAATGGGAGCGATGAATGTATTGATCTGTTATTCCGTTGTTTTTGTGAACCGGGGAAAAGTAATACGATTATTTGTCCCCCCACCTATGGCATGTATGAAGTGAGTGCCCGCATCAATGATGTAGAAATTATAAGAGCTCCGTTGTTACCTGATTTTCAGCTAGACCTCGTGCATCTTGAGCAATTGGTCAATGAGGAAACCCGACTTATCTGGATCTGTTCTCCCAATAACCCTACCGGTAACCTGATGCAGTGGCAGGATATCGAGACCGTGCTGAATCATTTTAATGGGTTGGTAGTAGTAGATGAGGCATATATCAATTTTGCCCGACAGCGTTCGTTGATTTCCGCTCTCAGTGATTATCCCAACCTGGTGGTTCTGCAGACTTTGAGTAAGGCCTGGGGTTTGGCAGGTTTGCGCATTGGCATGGCTTTCGCCGGTGCTGACATCATCGATGTCATGAATAAAGTGAAGCCGCCTTATAATATCAGTGCCCCGGCACAGCAACTCGCCCTGGAGGCCCTTGAAGAAGTTGAACAGGTGAATGACATGATCCGATTATTGGTTGATATGCGCGAAGCCCTGGCAGAAGTGCTGCGGGAGATGCCGGAGGTAGAAACCGTGTATCCTTCTGATGCTAACTTTCTCCTTGTGAAGATCGCGCGGGCCAGGGAAGTATATCAATATCTGCTGACACAGGGTATTGTGGTCCGCGACCGCAGCAAGGTAGAACTCTGCAATGACTGTCTTCGTATCACCATTGGTACAGAACAAGAGAACACCCAATTGGTGGATGCCCTGATCGGCTGGCAGTCCGCTTCAGGAATTTAAACCTAATTGCACTTTCATTTGTAATTTCACTGATTGATTAAACCTAAACTATGCGTAAACTAATTGGACTCGTTTTATTCGCATCCTGTATTGCCTGTGAGTCTCAGGCGGGGGACACCTTGCAACTTAAGAAATTACCCAAAATATTACCTGATAGTAACAATGCCGGACTAACACTGCCGGTGGGTTTTTCTGCCTGGAAA
>JBIIRN010000190.1:0-4385 GCA_044341525.1 Sediminibacterium sp.
GGCTCGTCACATCGCCGATAATCAACTGGGAGATATTTATGTCAACCTGGAACGCAAACTAAACGACAAGGGTATTTTGTTCCTGCGTGATGTAGACAAAGATGGCAGGACAGAAGAGGTCAACGGGTTTGGGAACTATATCGGAACAGGGATAGCTATTCACAAAGGTTATCTATATGCTTCCAGCGATGAAGATGTTTACCGGTATAAATTAAACGATAAGGGTGAAGTAGAGAATACTGCATCGCCGGAAAAAATCGTAACCGGACTCATCAGTCGCCGGCAGCATGCATCTAAATCAATTACCCTCGATAATAGTGGCAATATATATGTCAATATCGGCGCCTACTCTAACTCCTGCCAGGAGAAAGATCGCCAGGTGGGTTCAATGGGCATGAATCCTTGTCCCATTCTCGACTCAGCCGGAGGTATTTGGCAATTCAAGGCAGATGTCCCTAATCAAACGTATGCGAATGGCGTTCGGTATGCCACAGGTTTGAGGAATGTGGTAGGACTTGATTGGAATACACAAACCAATAAGTTATTTGTTACCCAGCATGGCCGCGATCAGTTAAATGTTTTGTTTCCTCAGTTTTATGATAATAAGTCAAATGCTGAATTACCCGCGGAAACCATGTATGAGATTAATCAAGGAGATAATGCCGGCTGGCCCTATGTTTATTTTGATAACAAACAGAATAAACTCATCTTGGCTCCGGAGTATGGAGGAGATGGTCAGAAGCAACCTACCGCTACCTACAAGCAGCCGGCAATGGCTTTTCCGGCGCACATGGCACCCAATGCCTTGCTTTTCTATACAGGTAATTTGTTCCCCGCAAGGTATAAAAACGGAGCTTTCCTCGCATTTCATGGTTCCTGGAATCGGGCACCCCTGCCGCAGGAAGGTTTCTATGTGATTTTTATTCCATTTGAAAAGGGGAAACCAACAGGCAATTGGGAAGTATTTGCCAATGGATTTTCGGGAATGGAAGTTGTCAATAGTTTGAGAGCAGTGCAACACCGACCCTGTGGATTGGCACAAGGACCCGACGGATCCCTGTATGTATCAGATGATAACAAAGGAACAATATTTCGAATCAGTTATCAGGGGAAATAAACTTTTATTAAGAAATACGCTTTCATTATGCTTCGTTTGTTCTGTATTTTATTAGGATGCAGTTTTTTTAATTGGGTTGGCGCACAAAAACTTCCGCCTTCAGGCGCCATGCAAAGGGGAAAAACAATTTATATCACCCGATGCGTAGCCTGTCACCAGCAAGATGGGGGAGGAGTACCTCACCTGAATCCACCACTCGATGGGGCATCAGCCGTGCAGGGCAAAGACAAGGCAAAACTTATTCAGGTTATTATAAAAGGTATGACTGACCGGGTAGAAATTGACGGGGAATACTATAGCAATAATATGGCTCCTCATACCGATCTAACTGATCAGCAGGTGGCTGATGTACTTACCTATATTCGCAATAGCTGGAACAACAAGGCAGAAGCAGTTACTGCAGCTGAAGTAAAATCAGTGCGTGCCAAAATTAAGTGATCATGAAACGGATTTTGTTTATTGACCGGGATGGAGTGATTTTACTGGAGCCGGAAGACTATCAGATTGATCACATCGGAAAGACACAGTTTGTTCCGGGTGCCATCACAACCTTATCACGCATTGCCGCAGATTTTGATTTCTATCATGTGATGGTCACTAACCAGGACGGACTGGGAACTGCTTCCTTTCCGGAAGAGAATTTTCATCCCGTTCAAGACCTCCTGCTCCGAACCCTGGAAGGAGAGGGATTTAAATTTGATGAAGTACTGGTAGATAGAACCTTTGCTAAAGATAATCAGCCGACCCGAAAACCAGGAACTGCATTGTTGACCCACCTGATAGACCAATCTGATTTCGACCTCTCACAATCTCTGGTAATTGGTGACAGATGGAGTGATATTCAACTGGCGCGCAATCTTGGCTGCCGGGCGATTTACTTCCGGCCACCAAATGCTCCACATCATCTTACCCCGGAACAGGAAAAGGAATTTCGCGACACGATCATACTCGAAACAGATAGTTGGGCAGATATTTATTCCTTTTTGAAACTCGGACTTCGAGAGGTTACTCATATTCGGAATACCCATGAAACACAAATCAGCATTCGTCTTCAGCTGGAAGGAACCGGAAAATCTAAAATAGAAACGGGAATTGGTTTTTTCGATCATATGCTTGATCAGATTGCCCGTCATGGTAAACTCGACCTGGAGATCACTACAAAGGGCGATCTGTACATTGACGAACACCATACGATTGAAGATACTGCCATTGCTTTGGGGGAAGCCTTTGCAAAAGTGCTGTCAGACAAGCGGGGCATGGAGCGATATGGATTTGCTCTGCCCATGGATGAAGCCAATGCGCAGGTTCTGATAGATTTTGGTGGAAGAAATTGGTTAGTATGGGAGGCAGAGTTTACGCGAGAGAAAATAGGGGATATGCCCACTGAAATGTTCTATCATTTTTTCAAATCTTTCAGTGATGCAGCAAAATGTAATCTGCACATTCAATGCAAGGGAACCAATGAACACCATAAAATAGAAGCCATCTTCAAGGCTTTTGCCAAAGCTATTCGCATGGCTGTTAGAAGAGATCCCTTCAGTAATTATCTTCCTTCTACCAAGGGAGTATTATAGGCGCAACGCCTTATTGATGATCGATTTTGAGCATTTTTCTAATCATTTTGTCAGAAAAGTTCAAATTCTTTTAGGCAATAAAATTGGAAAATCAAATTGAAATCTACATCTTTGTAATATGAATTGTATAAAACATACCAATGCTTGGTGGCACAGCAATCTCTTCCGGGGATGGTAATGCCATTGTATTGATATGAAAATATAACTAACCCCGGCAAGAAATAGCCGGGTTTTTTTTTGTAATAAATTGATGTCATGAGCAAGATCAACATTACTACCCGCTGTTATCAGATGCTGGGTGATATGTATACCCCTGTTGGGATCTACCTCCGTCTGAGAGATCAGTACCGCGATACCATCTTACTGGAGAGTACCGATCACCATGCAGCCGATAATAGTTTTTCATTTATCGGTATCAATGCGATTGCCGGCATAGAAATCAGTGACCGTTTTTCCCTCGATTATAAATTACCGGGTGAGGAGGCAGTTAGAGAAAAAATTACAGATCCACAATCCGTTCCCAACAGAATCTGGCAATTTATGCAACAATTCGAAACCACACCACCCGAACTTCCGGAAGCAGCGGTGGCGCAAGGATTGTTCGGATATACTTCCTACGATGCTGTTCCCTTCTTTGAAAGTATTCAATTACAGGATAATAAATCTTCAGGCACGGATATACCACTGATGCGCTATCGGTTCTATCAATATGTGATTGTCTTCAATCATTTTAAAGATGAGATCATCCTTTGTGAGAACCTGATTCCTGATACAGAAAGTGATGCCGGGGCAATACTTTCTTTGATTCGCAGCAGGGTTGTGCCCGTTTATCCCTTTGCCTTGAATGGGGAAGAGCGTTCGAATATGACAGATGACTTTTATCGGGAAATGGTACAGAAAGGAATCGCCCATTGTATGCGAGGCGATGTATTCCAGGTAGTACTGAGTCGGCGGTTTGAGCAATCTTTCCGGGGAGATGTATTTAATGTATATCGTTCCCTACGCAGCGTGAATCCCTCTCCTTATTTATTCTTCTTTGACTATGGTGCTTACCAGCTCATGGGTTCTTCCCCTGAGGCACAAATCATAGTTCAGAAAGGAGAGGCCATTGTTCATCCCATCGCGGGTACTTTCCGCCGCTCAGGCGATGAAGCTGCTGACAGAGAAATGGCGGAAAAATTATTGGCAGATGCCAAAGAAAATGCAGAACACATCATGCTGGTCGACCTGGCTCGCAATGACCTGAGTCGCCAATGTGATGAAGTGGAAGTAAAACATTTCAGGGAAGTTCAATATTATAGCCATGTTATTCACCTGGTTAGTGAAGTGTCCGGAAAGGTTCGCCCGGGAAGCAATCCCCTTTCTCTTCTCGCTGCTACTTTTCCTGCCGGAACCCTGAGTGGGGCCCCCAAAATCAGGGCGATGGAAATTATTGATCAACTCGAACCCACCAATAGAAGTTACTACGGCGGATGCATCGGAACCCTGGGTTTTGACGGAAGCTGCAACCACGCAATACTTATTCGTAGTTTATTGAGTCGCAACAATGCACTTTACTATCAGGCAGGGGCAGGAGTAGTAGCGGCCAGTAATCCCGAGAGTGAATTGCAGGAAGTGAACAACAAACTCAACGCATTGAAAAGAGCCATTCAGCTGGCAGGGTCCGGACAATTATAATAAACGAAGGCACTTCA
>JBIIRN010000082.1:0-7926 GCA_044341525.1 Sediminibacterium sp.
TCCCAAAGTGATATAATCTTCCATCCCAAACACCTTGCGGGTAATTACCATCAAAGATTGTACCATGGCAAATCCGGAGAAGATGGCACCGGCAACGAAGTACGGAGGGAAGATGGTGGTATGCCAACCGGGAACAACCGATGTGGCGAAGTCAAAAGATACGATGGTGTGTACAGAAAGTACGAGAGGCGTACTCAATCCCGCTAACACCAATGAAAGACTCTCATGGCGCTGCCAGTGCTTGGTGGAACCGGTCCATCCAAAGGAAGCAATACCATATAATTTTTTACGAAGAGATGTAAAGGCACGATCTCTAACGGTTGCCAGGTCAGGAATCAAACCACTGTACCAGAACAAAAGAGAAACAGTAAAATACGTAGAGATAGCGAATACGTCCCACAACAAGGGGGAGTTAAAATTCACCCACAAAGGTCCGCGGGTATTGGGATAAGGCAGTACAAAGAAAGCCATCCAAACACGACCCATGTGCCAGATGGGGAACTGACCGGCACACATTACAGCGAAGATGGTCATCGCTTCCGCAGCGCGGTTAACGCCTGTTCTCCAACCCTGGCGAAACAGCAACAAGATGGCGGAAATCAAAGTTCCGGCGTGACCGATACCAACCCACCAAACGAAGTTAGTAATGTCCCAACCCCATCCAATGGTTTTATTCAGGTTCCACTGACCGATACCATAAGTTACATCCCGGTAAATCGAATAGATACCAAAAAGTAAAAGTGCGACGGCTATGAAGAAGCCGATGTACCATAACTTACTTGGCTTGGCCTCAATGGGTCGAACGATGTCTTCCGTTACCTGGTGAAAATCTTTTTCACCCATCACCAGTGGTTCCCTGAGTTGCGATTCGTACTTTAAATGCATTGCCTTTTTTTTATTTTTCCGGTATTCAATTGAACTGCTATCAGACAGCTTGGCTGAAGGCCGGTTATTTTATGCTTCCTTTTTTTCTTCCGTGTTTCTCACTTTCGCCAGATAAGTTACGTTGGGTAACACATGTAACTGCTCGAGTACATAAAACTGACGATTGGGATTTTCCTTCCGGGTAATGCTGATAGCACTGTGGCTATCGTTGGCATTACCAAATACAATGGCCTCGGTAGGACATGCCTGCTGGCAAGCCACTTTGATATCACTATCCGCGAGCGGACGGCTTTCCTTCTTGGCCTTCAACTTGCTTTCCTGCAAACGCTGGATACAGAAAGAACATTTCTCAATTACACCTCTGGAGCGAACGGTTACATCCGGATTCAGCACCATGCGGGTAAGATCATCGTTCATATCCAGTACCACATCGTTTACAATGCCTCGCTGGTTATCACCAAAGCTATCAGAACCGGTATAATCAGCCCAGTTAAAGCGACGTACCTTATAAGGACAGTTATTGGCACAGTAACGGGTACCGATACAACGGTTGTAAGTCATCTGATTAATACCCTCACTGCTGTGGTTGGTGGCTGCAACCGGACAAACGTTCTCGCAAGGAGCATTGTCACAATGCTGACACATCAACGGTTGGAACACCACATTGGGATTATCCATATCGCCACTGTAATAGCGGTCGATGCGCAGCCAATGCATTTCATGTCCACGCAGTACTTCGGGCTTACCTACCACTGATACGTTGTTCTCTGCAGAACAAGCCACCACGCAGGCACCACATCCATTACAGGCGTTCATGTCAACACTCATTCCCCAGCGGATACCCGGACGATCATATACCGGGTAAATGGTTCCCTGTTTCTCAAAATTTTCCAAACCTCCCCATGGCTCCAGCTCTTTCTGGCGCTCTTCACGAATCTCTGTGGGATGATGTTTGTATTCAGCCAGGGTCATTTCCTTAACTACTTCCGTTCTGTTGCCCTGTTCAGTATCGTAGCGATTATGAGTTTGTGTCAATGCTACCGGATAAGTTGCGCCGGTAACTGAAATTTCGGCACCTGATTGATGTCTGCTTACCGTAGTACCCGAGATAGAAGTGAAAGGATATGCATTCTTACCGGTTCCAATAACCGACTTACCCAGTTTCTCACTTCTTCCATATCCCAGCGCAATACCAATGGTTTCCGGATGAGTTCCGGGTATAATCAAGGCAGGCAATTCAAGGGCTTGTCCATTTACTGTCACTTTCACGACTTTCTTCGGAGGATGCACCTCATAAGCATCGGCCTGTCCGCCATTATTCAAATCAATCCCTAATATTTTTCTGGCCATAGCCGGAGATACAATTACATAGTTATCCCAGGTGGCGCGGGTTACCGGATCGGGTAATTCCTGCAACCAGGGATTCGCAGCACCCTGGCCTGCTCCGATGGCAATCTTTTCGTAGAGTACCAATTCTATTGTACTGCCTCTTTTAGCGGAAGAAATAGTAGAAACCGCTGCAGCTACCCCACCTCCATTGAAAGCGGCTCCGGAAACTGCAGTAGCAGCAGGATTTAATACTCCTTCCTGCAGGGCTTTGTCCCAACCGGCATCACCACCCAGTTTGGCGCTCCAGTAACCTTTCAGGAAAGCCAGATAATCTGTAGTTGATCCTGACCATTTCAGCAGACTATCCTGCCACTGACGGGTTTTGAAGAGCGGATAAATAGTGGGTTGTATGAAAGAGATATATCCTGATTTGGGTTCTGCATCCCCCCAGCTTTCCAGGAAATGATGATCAGGAACAACGAAGCGGCAGAGTTCTGCAGTCTCATCGAGTTTACCTGAAAAAGAGACGGTAGTCTTTACTTTTTTCAGCGCTTCGCGGAAGGCATTTGCATTCGGCCAGGTATAAGCCGGATTCGCACCATGCACGAGCAGCGTGTTCACTTTACCGGCGTTCATTTCCTCTACCAGTTGCGCCATATCGGAATCAATTCCCTGGCGAACCTGAAGGGTGGTGGCCCAGTTAATAGTAGTACCATTGGCACCGATGGCCTGGTTGATGGCATTTACTACCAGCTGAATATTTACATCATTGCTTTGGCATACCACCAAAGCTGCACCTTTAGAAGCAACGAGGGCTGCACCTGCTTTTTTGATAGCTTTCTTCAACTCAGCATCTTCTACACCCGTTACTTCTTGTCCATTTACAGCACTCAATAAGGCAACGGCCACCGCTCCGGTTTCAGAGGGGCGTATCAATAATTTTTCATCGGCATTAGACCCGGTCAAGGAGGGCACACTTTCAAAGTGAATGTGGTGGCTCATTTCCGGCTGCTTCTCATTGATTTTTTTGCCGGTAGCATACTGACGGGCATATTCTATCGGTGACAACCAGGTACCGAGGAAATCGGCCTGGATGCTCACGATAACGCGGGCTTTATCAAAATGATAGGAAGGAATTTCTTTTTTTCCATAGCTGGCTTCATTGGCCAGTAACATACCCGAATAAGAAATGGCATCATAGGTCACCCATTTGCTACCGGGATATTTTGCCAGGAATTGGCTGATTACTTCACGCGTAGTCGGTGAAGTAATGGTGCTGGTTAATACGACTACATTACCCCCAATGGCGGCAGCTACTTCTTTATCAATTGCTTCGAAAGTGGCTTCCTGACCATTGATGATGGGAAAGCGAAGACGAGCCGTATCATAGAGGTCGAGTACTGAAGCCTGTACACGGGCAGAAGTACCATTACCGGTGATGGGACTTAAATCATTTCCCTCAATTTTAATCGGGCGACCATCCCTCACTTTAGCTAAAACGGATACGGCATCCCCATCTTGTACATAGGTAGTAGCATAATATTTAGCGATACCGGGTACATATTCTTCCGGCTTATTGGCCAGAGGTATGGCTTTTTTAACGGGTATCTCGCAACTGGCGGCGGCAGCAGCGGCGGCTGTTGAGAATCCGAGGTATTTCAGGAAGTCACGGCGGGGTGCTTTGGCTTCCAGCCATCCGGAGTTATCCTCTGCAGCGGGCAACTCTTCCCTGAATTCATCTTTTACATCTTTGTTGTAAGCAGCAGACTGATTCAGCTCACCGAAACTCTGCCAATGCTTTTTTTGCTCCATAATGTAATCCAACTCCCCGGAGGGATACATTTAAAACCGTTACTTAATATATTTCAAAACAGCTAAGACAAGCTCCCTTGCGGAGACAGTGCCTGATTAATAATGACATTTTTGACATTCTGTTCCACCGATCTTTTCTACGGTTATCCCTTTGGTACTATCGAGCTTACCGCTTTTCAATTCCTGGTGGTATTTCTCATAGATGCTATAGAAGCCATTGTCCTTGAACTGAACCTTGGTCTCGCGGTGGCAATTGACGCACCAGCCCATGCTCAGGTTGGAAAACTGCTTCAACTCATCCATTTTTTGAATCTCGCCATGACAAGTTTGGCATGCCACTTTACCTGCATTCACGTGCTGGGCATGGTTGAAGTAAACATGGTCAGGCAGGTTGTGTATTCTTACCCATTCGATGGGCTTAGCAGCTGAAGGATCCCAAGGTTTTCCTTCCACAAAGCCGGCATACTTGTATAATTTCTTGATCTCGTTGGTACCATCTATTTCTTTCCCATCTTCCGTGTACAGCTTCTCGCCCTTGTATTCATTGATGGCCTGGTGACAATTCATGCAGACATTTACAGAAGGTATGGTAGCCTGCTTACCCTGATATACTCCAATGTGACAATACTGACAGTTAATCTGATTGATGCCGGCATGTACTTTATGTGAATAATAGATAGGTTGCTCGGGCTGGTAATCGGTGCTACGACCCAGGTTCATGGCACCGCGGGTGGTATAGTAACCTCCAATCAGGAAAAGGATGATAGAGAGGAAAGCAATGTTACTTTTATTTCGGAAGAAAGAAACCGGCTTTTCAGGATCGACGCCCTGCTTTTCATCCGCCATTTTCTTCAGGTTGGAATTTACCTGTAACAAAGTCAGGGCAACCACCGCCAAAATCAAGGTCAAAACGCCAAAGAGAAGAGAATTATCGCCTTCTTCAGCTGCACCCGCAACGGCTGCTGCACCACCCGGACCCGCTGCACCGGGAGCAGGTACAGTTTTGATGTACCCGAGGATGGCATCTATTTCCTGATCAGTTAAACCGGGAAATGCCGTCATTGCAACCTTGTTGTACTCGATGTACAAATTATTGGCATAAGCATCGCCGGTTTTCAGGAAAGCAGCGCTATTCCTGATCCAGGCATACAAATTCTTTTTATTGGGCCAGCGCTCTTCAACGCCTGCCAGCGCAGGACCCGTCAACTTTTTATGCACCTGGTGACAGGAAGCACAATTGGTCTGGAACAAGGTTTTCCCATCCTGGGCTTTAGCAGAAAAACCGGCGAAAAAACCTGCCAACAATATGAAAGAAGAGACAAAATAGCGGGTAAGACGATAGGTGGATTGCATAGTCTGTAACGGTGGTTCTTGGTGTGGAAAAAGTTCCGTGAACGGGGGCAAAAATAGTACAGGAAACTGATAAAATAAAAATGAATCTGTTTTTTTTAACAGGCAGGAAAAATGTTGCAATTAATTCATTGTCATATTGCATAACAATTTGTTTATAATTCAAATAAACATTTGAGGGAATTACCGATTCTTGACGGCACCTTAACGTTTTTTACCTCAATTTTGCCGAATGTTCAAACGGCTGCAACAAAAGTGGGGACTCAGCACTAAAACCTTCTGGATCGTTTTTCTGGCTTTTGGCTTAACGGGTACTACAACGGCTTTTCTGACCAGGTTTGTCACCCGCTGGCTAGGGATGGATGCCAATAGTGAATGGTATTTCCGGCTCGGTGTTCGCCTCTTCATGCTCCTGATCGGTTACCAGGTTATCCTGCTGAGCTTTGGGGCGCTGCTGGGTCAGTGGGCCTTTTTCTGGAAATATGAGCTCAAATTACTCCGCAAACTCAGGATACTTCCTCCCGAAACCAGCAAAACCTATCTGGCGATCTTCGCCTCAGGGAATGGAAGCAACGCCCGACGAATCATGGAATATTTTCATGGCCATCGGGATATCGCCGTCGCACTCATCGTGTGTAACAAGCCCGGAGCCGGCGTAATCAGACATGCTGAAAAATGGGGAGTGCCGGTTTTGATGATTGAAAAAGACCGTTTCTTCAGGGGAGATGCCTACCTCAACGTTTTACAACAACACCGCATCGGATGGATTGCCCTGGCGGGTTTTTTATGGAAAGTACCCGAACAACTGGTGGCCGCTTACGCCGGCAAGATGATAAATATTCATCCGGCACTTTTACCGAATTATGGTGGTAAGGGTATGTATGGTGAAAATGTTCATCGTGCAGTTCTGGCTGCCGGAGAAAAAGAAAGCGGTATTAGCATTCATCTGGTCAACGAACATTTTGATGAGGGGGAAGTTCTTTTTCAAACCAAATGTGCTGTAGAAGCCGGCGATACACCTGCGAGTCTGGCTGCCAAGATCCACGAACTGGAACATCGGCACTATCCTCCTGAAATCGAGAAAGTGATGCTCGCCTCAATTCCCAACCGATAATTGATTCGCCTGGTTGCGAAATTTGGAGGATATTGCTTTCATTAATTTCCTTCTATTCCTTCAACCTTCTCCCATGAGACAAATTCTTCTATGGCTCTGTTTAGGCATGATGGGTGCGCTTCAGGCCCAGCCCGCATTAACTCCGGCCGCACCGGAAACAGCCGGATTTTCTTCCCAAAGATTGGCCAACATCGACCGCATCGTTCAGGAATACATCGACAGCAATTGGATAGAAGGCGCCATTGCATTGGTTGCCAAAGACGGAAAAATTGTGTACCACAAAGCCCTGGGTTATGATGATAAGTCAACAGGGAAAAAACTAAGCAAAGATGCTATCTGGCGAATCGCATCGCAAACCAAAGCCATCACCAGTGTTGCCGTTATGCAGCTTTATGAGCGAGGTACTTTGTTACTGGATGATGCAATCAGTAAATACATTCCCACCTTCAAAAAACCGGTAGTCTTACAATCATTCAATAAAGCAGACACCAGTTATACTACTGTGCCTGCCAATCGCGAGATTACGATTCGGGACTTACTCACGCACACTTCCGGCATTGGATATGCCCAAATAGGTAGTGAGACAATGAATGCCATTTATGCCAAAGCCGGAGTGGTTGGCGGTATTGGATTGCAGGGAGGTCTGCAACGTGACAATATACTGCGACTGGCATCTTTGCCGCTGGTACATCAGCCCGGGGAGAGATTTACTTACGGACTGAACACGGATGTACTCGGATACATTGTTGAAGTGGTAAGTGGCCTGACACTCGATGCTTATTTTAAGCAGTTCATTTTTGAACCGTTGGGCATGAAAGACACTTATTTTTATATACCACCTGCCAAGCAAAATCGCCTGGCCATGCTGCACATGAGTGACAAAAACAACCGGGTTGTTAACTGCCCGGAAGAAATCAGGGTGAATGGAAAATTTTATCGCGATTACCCCAATCAGTCCGGCGGAACCTTTCACTCGGGAGGAGGCGGACTTGTATCTACTGCGTATGATTATGCCTTATTTATGCAAATGCTGCTCAATGGCGGAAAACTCAATGGGAAGCAAGTATTAAGTCGGAATAGCATCCGATTGATGACTACCAACCAACTGGGTGAGAAGAGCATGGGACGTGCCTCTAAATTCGGTCTGGGCTTCCAGGTAATTACTCCTGGCGATGCGGCTTACAACACGGTTTCAGAGGGCACCTTTAGCTGGGGAGGCATGTTTGCATCCTCTTTTTGGATAGACCCCAAAGAGAAAATTGTTGCACAATTTGTGTTACAACAATATCCCTTCACCCATGGTGAACTGGCAGAGAAATTTAAGTCGGTGGTGTACCAGGCCTTGAAATAAACTAACTGGACTTCCGCTCGCAGGTATTCATTCCGAGCACAGTATAGAGCGGACAAAAACTGACCAGCGATGTAAGAAGAAAAAC
>JBIIRN010000083.1:0-7900 GCA_044341525.1 Sediminibacterium sp.
CTCACTGTGAATGCACCGAATTTTTTTTCCTTACAGCCAAATAGTAAGATGGTCATACTTGCAAGGAGGATGATTTTTTTCATGATAGATAGATGAAGTGGTGTATAATTATTGGTTGAGGTGTTCTACTAACAAACGAGTTACTTCTTGTGGATTGGCTTTGCCGGCGCTTAGTCTTTTTACTTCTCCTACAAATAATCCGATCAGTCCTTTCTTTCCTTTTCGGTATTCCTCCACTTTATCGGGCATCCGTTCGAGTACCTGGTTAATCCAGCCAGATAATTCTGAAGCAGTATTGGTTTGCAATAAATTCATTTCACGGGCCAATACGGAGGGGCTTCTATGGGTATGGATTACTTCAGGCAATAATTTAACGGCTGCAACTGAAAAGTTGAGTTGGCCTGACTCAACCAATTGAACGATTTCTGTTAATTCATCCGGGGATACCGGGAAAGCATTATCAGCTGAGGGGTGTTCGTTCATCCATTGTTTCAAAGGACCTAATATCCAGTTTGCAGTAGCTTTGGGGGATGAATTTTTTTGGGCAGTGGCTTCAAAAAATCTGGCAGTGAAAAGGTCTTCGCTTAATTGCCGGGCATCATATTCTGTTAATCCCTCCCATTGTAAAAATCTTTCTAGCAATGTTTGGGGAAGCTCCGGCATGTTGAACCGAATTTTTTCCAGGTACTCTTCTGAAATGATGAAAGGAGCCAGATCAGGATCCGGGAAATAACGATAGTCATTGGCTTCCTCTTTGTTCCGAAGTGCAAAAGTAGTTTCTGTCTCCGCATCAAAACTGCGGGTTTGTTGTTGAATTTTTTTGCCTTCCTGCAACAAGTCTGTCATTCTTTTTATTTCATATTCGATTGCCTTCCGCAGGTGACGTATGGAGTTCAGGTTCTTGACTTCTACTTTGGTACCCAGCGTTGTTGTACCTGCAGGTCGCAAGGAAATATTGGCATCACATCGGAGACTTCCTTCTTCCATATTGCCATCAGAAACACCCAGCCATCGAACCAGTTTTCTGATCTCTGTTAAAAATTGGGCAGCTTCTTCTGCTGAATATAGGTTCGGTTCAGTAACGATTTCTACCAGAGGTGTGCCTGCCCGGTTGAGGTCGATGAAACTACGATTGGGATGCTGATCATGCAAACTTTTTCCGGCATCTTCTTCCAGATGAATGCGGTTCAGTTGAACTTCACGAGTGCCTTGAGAAGTAGTGATGGTGATATGACCTCCTTTACAGATCGGACTGGTATGTTGGGATATCTGGTATCCTTTGGGGAGGTCGGGGTATAAATAATTTTTTCGGGCAAAATAGTTGTTCCGCTCAATGGTACAATTACAGGCGAGTCCGAGTTGAACTGCCAATGCGACTGCTTCCCGATTGGTTCTGGGTAAGGTTCCCGGATGTGCCAGGGAAATGGCACTTACCTGAGTATTAGGTTCTCCGCCAAATAAAGTGCTGTCGCCACAAAATAATTTAGTTTTTGTTGCCAGCTGTGCATGGATTTCTAATCCTATCACTACTTCATATGCCGCGGTTTCCTTCATGGGTCACAAAATTAACCATCCTTGCCCACTCCCCCGATAAAAACAACGGAATTATCAGAGTCCCATCACTTTCTGCATGTCTTCTTTTGAAATATTCAACATTCCGACCGGCTCCAGTCTTTTGAATAATTCTTTCCATCTTTTATCCCGAACAAATACTTTTTTCAGCATGGGAAGTGCTTTTGCCATTTGTTTGTTATTGCAAAGCGTAACGGCGGTCCAAAATTGCATTTCAAGGTTATCGGGGAATAGTTGCATGGCAGCATTGTACTCGTTCATGGCTTCCGTGATATCTTGTTTTTCGGGAGCGAGATTCAGGTTATTCATTTTTTCGTAGGCCAAATCACCGCTGTTCATGTGATCATACGCAAGTTGCATATTGTAGAGGCGGCGCAATTCTTCCAGGGGTTGGGGTGCATCATCGACCCTCAGATCGACGATGGTTTTATCCCAGGGTAGCATGATTCGACCGGGCACTACCAGGAGGGCTGCTGATTGCATACCCCTAATATCACCTCCTGCTGCCTGGGCTGCTTCCAGGGAGAGTAAGATGCGTTCAACGAAAGGGAGTTGCTCACTTAGTTCAAATGCTTTTTTCATGTATTCGCAGACAGAATCGCCCAACATCATATTGCTCTGTACACTAAAGTTTTTACCCTTAATGTGTTTGGCTACCTGAATGCATTTGGATCCGGTGTGAACTGCTACATTGCCCTTTACATCCAGAATGGCGACCTGTCTCATTTCACGGGAACTGTCGATTTTCAAAAGACTATCCAATGCCTGTTGAGGTGTATATCCCTTACGCAGCATAGATAGCGCCTGTGGGCCATAAGATTTATTGACGAAAGACTGGGTGGCGACTACCCCTACGCCGGGCTCAACCCAGGGAACCAGGGTTCCAACACTGAACCAGTGGCTTTGAACAGCTACCGCCATATCACCTGTTTTTTCGTCTCGGGCCACGATGGAATAAGTATGCGCCAGGGGTTCTTTTTTCAGATAGACCTGGGCAGAAACGGAAAAGTGGATGAATGAGCAACTGAGCAACAGAACGAATAGTTTATTTTTCATGGCGAAGGGTATGAGGTAAATTCCAAATTGGCGGGACTTACTATTAACGTCAACGTCCTTTCTACATTGTATGAAATAAAAAAAGGAAGGGCATGCCGGTCAGACATGCCCTTATGAGTATAACGAAGAAGCTAATTAGAGATCGGCTGTTTTTAATTTTTTAGGAAACTTCATTTCCGTTTCCATTTTCTTACCGGATCTTTCGAAAACCATTTTCCAGGTATCCCCCTCTTGCAGGTTAGATTTAAGTTTTCTTATATCATCAACATCTTTTAATTCTTTGCCATTGATGCTAAGTAATAAGTCATCCTTTTGCAGTCCTGCCTTTGCTGCCGGTGTATTTTCTTTTACAGAGGTTACTTCGACCCCCCGGCTTTTTTCAGTATCCATTAAAGTCAGACCCAGGCTGGGTCTTGGCCCACCCATCCGATCTAATAAATCCCATGCATTGCCTTCGCCGAAAAATGGCAGATTTAAATCTTGTATTCTTTCAGGCATTCTACTCTCCAGGGGTAAGTTGGGGGCCAGCTTCGCAGTGGTGGATTTTGCTTCGCCCTTGCGCAGATAATCAATGTTGATTTTATCTGCCGGCTGGTACTTGCCTACTTCTTTATAGAGATTTTCCGGATCAGTAATTGTATATCCATTGATGGAAGTGATGATATCATCTTTTTGAAGTCCGGATTTTTCAGCGGGAGTTCCTGCATTTACTTCAACAATGCGCGCCCCCTTTTCATCTTTTTCAGTAGCTACACCCAGCAATGCTTTGTTTTCTTCCGGCAGGTCGAAATTGGGCATCCCGTATTTTGGCATTCTGTATTGTAACATTTCTTCTCTCAGGTTTTGAAGTTGTTCGCCGGGTGTTTCCATGCGAAATTTTCTCCCTTTGATGCCCATTTTCCCGGGCTCGAGCATCGTAATGGTGGTATCCCCATCGCGAATAATTATCATTTTCGAGGGACCCTTGGGGGCACCGGGGGGGGGTGGTGGTACCGGAGGTTGTGCGGAAGCTTTCATGGTCAGTGTTCCGAGGGTAACTGTTAGTAAGGTATGGAGGCGCATAGCGTTTGATTTTAATGTACGAAATATTTAGTACATCAAAATTAATGAAAAAGATGATGTACGAAATACTTCGGATTTGTTAAAATTCGGGGATCAGTTCAGTTGTTGACGGATGGCATCAATCACTTCAGTTAATCGGCTGGGGTCTTGACCGCCGGCGGTAGCCAGGGTGGGTGCACCGCCCCCTCCTCCTTTGATCAGGGGAGCCACTACCTGTTTGATCAGTCGGCCGGCATCTAAATTTTTAGTGGCGGCAGTTGTATCATCCAAAAGGATGGCCACCTGGGCTTTCCCATCGACATTGGCGGCCAGTACAACCAGGTACTCTTGTAGTTGGCTTTTTAGCTGGAAGCAGATTTTTTTGAGGGCATCTGCCTGACTTACTTCTACCACTGCACCGATGAAATGGGTCGTACCAATGGTGATGGCTTGTTGTACTAATCCGGGTATGAGTTGATTCAATAGCCTGGCCTCATACCCTTCGATTTTCTTTTTTAACTCAGTATTTTCCTGCTGCAATTGTTGAACTGCCCGCAGCACTTCTGCAGGATTTTTTAGGGCTGTTCTGATTTGTTCCAGGGTCGCTGCTTCAGTTTTCATTGCCTGCAAGGCAGCGTTACCACTTACCGCTTCAATTCTTCTGACACCTGCTGCAACAGCAGACTCGTGTCTGATTTTGAAAAGTCCCATCTCTCCGGTGCGGTTCACATGGGTACCTCCGCATAATTCAATTGAAAAATGGGGGTCCATTGTAACTACCCGCACGCGATCACCGTATTTTTCACCAAACAGTGCCATGGCGCCGGCGGCCATTGCCTGGTCTTTCTCCATCTCTTCAATCTGAACCTGAATATTGTTTTGAATCTTTTCATTTACCATTGATTCAATTTGCTCTATTTCCTCGTCTCCGATTTTGCTAAAATGCGAGAAATCAAAACGCAATTGTGCTTCATTGACCAGGCTGCCTTTTTGGGCGACATGGGTACCCAATACCTGACGCAGGGCTGCATGTAATAAATGCGTTGCACTGTGGTGAACGGTGGTTGATTGGCGGGTTTCAGCATCCACATTCGCTAAGACCGGTGCCTCCGGACGGGTAGGCAACTCTTCAGTGATGTGGAGAATCAGGTTGTTTTCCTTTTTTGTATCAATCACCCGAATGATTTCTTGTCCGAAACTCAAGGTTCCCCGGTCTCCGACCTGCCCGCCACTTTCAGCATAAAAAGGGGTTGCTTCCAATACCAGTTGATAGATTTCTTTGCCTTTTGTTTTTACTTTTCGATATCGAACGAGTTGAGTAGGCAAACTCAGGGTATCATAACCAACGAAGGCGGAGGGGTTATCTTTCTGCAGAATAATCCAGTCTTCCGTATCCATTTGTGTGGCGGCGCGGCTCCGATTTTTTTGTTGCTGCATTTCCTCTTCAAATTCTCTCTCCTGAATGGTTCTTCCCTGTTCTGAGGCAATGAGTCGGGTAAGATCAGGCGGGAAGCCATAGGTATCAAACAATTCAAAAACCTGTTTGCCGGGGATTTGTGCAGGATTGGCGGCCAGGATATCATCCATTCTTTTCAGGCCTTTTTCCAGGGTACGAAGGAAGGCTTCTTCTTCTTCCCGAATAACTTTGGCTACAAAATCCTGTTGATGGATCAATTCCGGAAACACCAATTCAAATTGTTTGGCCAACAAGGGTACCAATTGAAACAATAAGGGCCGATGATAATCCAGGCAGGAATAATAATAACGAACGGCCCTGCGCAGAATTCTTCTGATAACATATCCCGCACCTGTGTTAGAAGGCAATTGTCCGTCTGCAATGGTAAAGGAGATGGCACGAATATGATCTGCCAGCACGCGGAAGGAAATAGCCTGTTTGCTATCACCCGCATCATATTTTTTTCCGGTAATTTTTTCTACTGCTGCAATGGTACCCGAAAAAACATCAGTATCGTAATTGCTTTGTTTTCCCTGGATGACCCGAACCAGTCTTTCAAAGCCCATGCCGGTGTCTACATGCCTCATCGGGAGGGGCTGAAGTGAACCATCTTTGAGCCGGTTGTATTGTATGAACACATTGTTCCAGATTTCAATCACCTGAGGGTGATCTTTGTTGACGAGGTCTCGTCCGGGTATTTTTTTTCTTTCTTCCTCCGGGCGACAATCCACATGAATTTCTGAGCAGGGTCCGCATGGGCCGGTATCACCCATTTCCCAGAAATTATCTTTTTTGTTGCCGAAAAGAATCCGGTCTTCCGGCACCAATTTTTTCCATTCTGCCAAGGCGATGGTAGAGGCAGGTAATCCTTCGGAAGGGTCTCCTTCGAAAACAGTTACGTACAAGCGGTCTTTGTCGAGCCCATAAACTTCTGTCAGTAACTCCCAGCTCCAGGCAATGGCTTCTGCTTTGAAATAATCTCCAAAACTCCAGTTACCCAGCATTTCAAACATGGTATGGTGATAGGTATCTACGCCCACTTCTTCCAGGTCATTGTGCTTGCCACTTACCCGCAGGCACTTTTGGGTATCCGCCACGCGCGCATAGATCGGCTTCTTATTTCCCAAAAAGAAGTCCTTAAACTGGTTCATCCCCGCATTGGTAAACAAGAGGGTAGGATCATCTTTTACCACGATGGGAGAAGAGGGAACAATCTGGTGTTGTTTGGACTTAAAAAAATCCAAAAAATGTTGTCTGATCTGGGCACTGGTCATCATCCGAGAAAAGTTTACGCTACCGATTACCCCGTTAGAAACTATATTTGGGGCTGTTTTGGGTAGGCAAAGGTAAGGAAATGAAGTGGGAGAAAAGCCTTGACAGGAAGTAGACCCTTCATGCTGACTTTCCGCAATTACCCTGATGGATCCGGATTCAATCGCATGAAAAAAGTAAAGTATTTCTTCAATACCCATTCCCTCCGGTACGAAAAAGTGGAGGTGCCCCTGCGGGTTAGATTATTGCAGGTATTGGGCTTTATTGCGGCATCTATTGTAACCGGACTCCTCATCTATACTATTGCGTTCAGGTATTTTGCATCCCCGAGGGAGAAAATTTTGAAACAGCAGAATGATGCCCTGCAGGAAAATTATGCCCTTCTCATGGAGCGGGTTAATCAGTTGGAGTTACAAATGGAGGAGATTGAAAACCGGGATAACAATGTTTACCGGACCATTTTTGGTGCGACACCCATACCGGATAGTGCCCGGGTGAAAGAGATGGAAAGGCGTAAGCAAGTGAAATTAGTGCAAAGCATGGGCGAACCGGCTCTGATAACAGGCATCCATGAGCAATTGAACCGACTGGCTTTACTGGAAGCTTATCAGGAAAAATCTTTTGATGAAATTATCAAGCTGGCTAAGAATAAGGAAATATGGTTGGCATCCATGCCATCAATTCAGCCGGTCAGCAACAAAAATCTTACCCGCATCGGTTCTGGGTTCGGTTATCGCATTGATCCGGTGTATAAGGATAGAAGACAACACAAGGGAATTGATTTTACCGCACCTATAGGAACGCCGATTTATGCGACGGGAGATGGCAGGGTGGTGGATGCCGGTTTCACTACCGGTGGTCATGGAAATAGAGTAGTGATTAATCATGGATTTGGATATCAATCCTTGTACGGACATATGTACCGCATCAAGGCAAGGGTCGGAGATCAGGTGAAGCGGGGTGAAGTGATCGGGTATGTGGGTAGTACCGGAAAAAGTACGGGACCGCACGTACACTATGAAGTACTTCATAATGGAGTACAAGTAGATCCGATTTATTTTTTCTATAACGATCTGAGTCCGGCACAGTTCGACAGAATATTAAAGCTGGCGGCTACCAGTAACCAAAGTCTAGATTAACCTTGCTTTGAACAAAACGCAGGTCAGTTTGTAAATATTGAAAATCACAGCTGTGGAACCCGGCATCAGAAAATACTTGCTCCGCGTACTCAACACCATTGGTATCGGATTGTTGTGGATGACCATCAACTCTACGGCCGGTATCATGTTTGGTTATGGTTTGATTGAGGAATCCTTGCGGCTGGGAAATATAATTTTTTACTGCTGGTTTTTTTTCAGCATGTTGCTGTTTTCCTGGTGGGCATACCGTATCTGGCGCACCCCAATTTCTTATGAGGAATAAAATTTTCTATTCTTTTGATACTTCTCTAAGCGATGGTGACCCGGGACTGTGGTCTACTATGTGAACCTTAGTCATGGCTGG